>CAZDVF010000076.1:0-9621 GCA_964508725.1 uncultured bacterium
GGGCGACCCTGCGAAACATCTGAACAGGTGATTCGATGACGTCGCCCTTGTCATTTTTTTTCAGATAACGCTTGTTCAAGACAGTGAGGGCATTTTCTGTGAGAGGAATACGAATTGCCTTATCCTTTTTCGAGATCGCAGAGTGCTTGGATTCAGATGTTTTTTGCCTCGTTTCAACCGATACGGATGTTTCAGTTACAGAATCGTGACCGTTGTCATCGGGATGAAAGAGGTCACCCAATATCCGATCGGTTCGTTCGGAAGCATTTTTCATGGCAGATCTCGATTTGATTTGTAAAAGGGTTGGTTGTATGTATCAACATAAAAAGCACAGTGATAAAAGTCAAGCGAAAAAAACGAAAAAATTCAATATATAGTATTTTCCCTAAACGTAATTACAAGAGATAGTGATTCCTTGTAAGGTGACTAAAAATTGCCCTTGACTTGTTTCAGAAGATTCTGTATATTTTTTTGTCTCTTCGGGGCGAGGTGAAAATCCTCACCGGTGGTGAGAGCCCACGAGTTCTGCTATAGCAGGACAGAACCAGTGGAATTCTGGTGCCGACGGTTACAGTCCGGATGAAAGAAGAAGACCAATACACATCATGCAGATGCCTGCCGATACGCCCCGAGAGTAATCAAAACGGGGTTTCTTAATTAATATGACGGATCACGATTTGATTTTAATGCAACGGGCGCTGCGCCTGGCGCGTAAAGGGTTGGGCCGAGTCAGTCCCAATCCACTGGTAGGTGCCGTGATCGTCAAGAATGGGCGTATTCTTGCGGAAGGATACCACAAGAGGTTTGGCGGTCCGCATGCTGAAGTGAACGCCCTGTCCCATCTTGAAGAAGGGTTGAGCAAGGGAAGCACGGTCTATGTGACCCTCGAACCCTGCTGTCATACTGGAAAAACGCCGCCGTGCACGAATGCGTTGCTTCAGGCGCGTGTGCAACGCGTCGTTGTGGGCATGATTGATCCCAATCCTGTCGTGTCAGGTCGTGGCATTCAAATTCTGCGCGATCATGGCATGGATGTCACTGTGGGCATCCTCGAAACAGAGTGCAGAGAGCTCAACGCACCCTACATCAAGGCTGTGACGCGTCGGCAACCCTATATCACGCTGAAAATTGCCCAGACGATCGACGGCAATATTGCGACACGAAAGGGATTATCCCGGTGGATTACCGGCGATACGTCCAGACGGTGGGTGCACAAACTGCGGAGCGAAAATGATGCTGTGATGGTGGGAGTCGGTACGGTTCTGGCCGATAATCCACACTTAACCGTCCGTATGGTTCGGGGACGTTCGCCCAGACGAATTGTGCTGGACAGCCATCTACGTATCCCGGATGTTGCGCACCTTGTGAGCGACAAACACACTGATCAAACAATCGTTGTGACAGGCCCGTCCGCAGATACGCGAACGATCCAGACACTTCAGAACAGGGGCGTTCAAGTTTGGACGGTCGAAACTGATTCAGCTGGACAAATCCGATTGAATTCGCTGTGGGAGCGACTGGTTGACGCAGGCATCTATTCCATTCTCGTTGAAGGAGGCAGAGAGGTTTTTACCTCGTGTCTTCGATCAGGCGAAACAGACCGTTTGATTGTCATTACTGCTCCCAAGATTGTCGGAGATGGCATATCCAGCATCGGTAATGTGGGTGTTGAAACCATGGATCAGGCAATATCCCTGCGTCAGTTTAAAACTTTTCGCAAAGGAACAGACTGGGTGATGGACGGGAGGCTTTGACGTGTTCACAGGCATTGTCGAAGAAATCGGACATATTCAACGCATTGCGCAACTGCCGAAGGCACGTGAAATTTACATATTCGCACAGCGGATTCTTGATGACTTGAAGGCTGAAGATTCAGTCAATGTGAACGGCGTCTGCCTGACGGCCACGCACGTCAATCCAACCACTTTCACAGTCACTGCTGTGGCGGAAACATTGGATCGTTCTACTCTTAACCAGCTTCGCCAGGGCGATGCAATCAATCTTGAGCGGGCGCTTCGTCTGGGCGATCGTCTTGGCGGTCATTTTGTCCAGGGTCATGTGGACGGAATCGGCCAGGTCGAATCCATCCAGAAGCGGGGAGTTGAAACGCACATCCGCATCGCCATTCCCAAACAACTGTGTAAATATGTTGTGGAAAAAGGCTCAATCACTGTGGATGGCGTCAACTTGACAGTCGCTGCAGTCGATGGTGTGCACATCCAGATTGCTGTTATCCCCTACACAGTGGAACAGACAACCGTCGGTCGGCTCAAATCACGGTCGCATGTCAATATTGAAGTGGATATTTTGTCCAAATACGTTGAGCGTTTTCTGAAAAACAATGAGCCAGACACAAGCGGCTTGAACGCAGATCGTCTGCGTTCGCTGGGATTTTGATCGATTTTTCAAGTAGCAGGAGATAATTGAATACTATGACACGGATCAACACGATTGAAGAAGGGCTTAAAGACTTCCAGGATGGCAAGATCCTGATCATTGTGGATGACGAAGATCGCGAAAATGAAGGAGATTTTGTCGCTGCTGCTGACCATGTCACACCGGAAATCATCAATTTTATGGCCAAACATGGACGCGGGCTCATCTGCATTTCCATGACTGGTGAGCGGCTTGACGCGCTTGATCTACATCCCATGGTGTCGAAAAACACATCGAAACTGGGCACCTCGTTCACGATTTCTGTGGATGCGACGCATCGTGTTTCAACAGGAATTTCAGCGTATGACAGGGCGAAAACAGTGAAAGTCCTGATTGATCCGGCGTCCAAACCGGATGATCTAGCACGGCCCGGCCACATTTTTCCGCTCAGAGCCGAGGATGGCGGTGTGCTCAGCCGTGCTGGACACACCGAAGCGGTGGTCGATCTGGCGCGCTTGGCTGGATTGACGTCTGCTGGCGTGCTCTGCGAAATTATGGACGAAGACGGCACCATGGCGCGGCTTCCACGCCTTGAAGAGATCGCAAAACAGTTTGATTTAAAAATCATCACCATCCGAGATCTGATTGCCTATCGCAGCATGCACGATCGGTTGGTGCGACAAGTCGTCTGCACCAAGTTTCCTACACGGTATGGTGAATTCATCTTGCATCTCTACGAAAGCGATATCGACGAACACCATCACCTGGCTTTGGTCAAGGGAAAAATCGATCCCGGTCAGCCCATACTGGTTCGTGTTCACTCGGAATGTCTGACCGGAGATGTTTTCGGGTCGATGCGGTGTGATTGCGGCGAGCAGTTGCACAAGGCGCTGGAGGCCATTGAAAAGGAAGGCAGCGGCATCTTTCTCTATATGCGTCAAGAGGGCAGGGGCATTGGTTTGGGGAATAAAATCCGCGCCTATGAACTGCAGGATCGCGGCAAGGATACAGTGGAAGCCAATGAGGCTTTGGGATTTCCGCCCGATCTGCGCGATTACGGTATCGGAGCCCAGATTCTCGTGGATCTCGGCGCGCGAAAATTACGCATTCTGACCAATAATCCCAAGAAAGTTGTTGGACTTAAAGGGTACGGCCTTGAAATTGTCGAGCGAATTTCCTTGGAGGTGAAGCCCAATCCTGCTAACGCACGATATCTTGAAACCAAGCGGGATAAACTGGGGCATCTCATCTTAAATGACTGGATACTTCCTGATAACCAATGTCAATGCGATCGTTGCGAGACATCCTGAAAAATGAATACATAATAGGTGGAGGCGCCATGTCCAAAATCATTCAGGGTCAGTTGAAAGCTGAAAGATACAGGTTCGGCATACTTGTCAGCCGATTTAACGAATTCATCACCACCCGGCTGCTTGAAGGCGCTATGGATTGCATCCTGCGGCATGGTGGGAAGGAAGAGCAGATTGAAATTGTCTGGGTGCCAGGATCCTTTGAAATACCGACCATTGCCCTCAAAATGGCCCAATCGAAACAGTACGATGCAATATTGTGTCTCGCCGCTGTGATTCGAGGCGGGACCATGCATTTTGAGTACATTGCATCAGAGGTGACCAAAGGCGTAGCCCAGGTTGGTTTGCAGACCGGCGTCCCGACCATATTCGGCGTCTTAACGTGCGATACCGTCGAAGAGGCTGTTGAGCGCGCCGGGACCAAACACGGCAACAAAGGGTGGCAGGCCGCTCTCAGCGGTATTGAAATGGCCGATCTTGTAGGGAGAATCGGTTCTTGAATCTGCCAGCGAGCGCATTCCCCGTGGCTTGCCGCGGGGTTAGCGAGCGAATATGAATATGAAAAGATGTTTTCCCTTACAGATGAAGATTCCCCGCTGCTTGCCTGCCTTGGGCAGGCTTGCGGCGGGGAGCTTCAATCTTCGCTCGACCTGCTTGAAGTTTTTCTGTCTCCTGTTCAGTGCATCGCATCTGGCAGCTCAGGACTGGACTACATTTACATCCATGTACGATGTGATGGATATGACGTCCGACGGCTCTTCCATCTGGTGTGGCACCACGGGTGGACTGTTGGCATTTGACCCTGCGACACACCGGTTCACAACCTGGACCAATACCCGGAATCTGTCGGATAACAATGCAACAGCCGTGACAGCGGATCATGAAAACCGCATCTGGATTGGATTTGAAAATGGTCAAATTCAGCGATACAATCCGATAGAAGATCAGTGGCTAGATGTGGGAGACTACAACGGCCATGCCATTCACCATCTGGTGGTGCAGGGAGATACGCTGTGGGTGGGACTTGACATCGGCCTGAGTCTCTATCAGATTGCGCGGCGTGAAGTCAAGGAAACCTATCGCCGGTTAGGCGCCGGCCTCTCTGTTGATATTCCGGTACGGCGCATTCTGGTGACAGATCAATCTATTTGGGCGGTGACAGATGAAGGCGCTGCCTTTTCCGGTTTGGAGAACGTCAATCTGCTGGACCCGCAGAACTGGACGACCGTCACACAACAGGACGGCCTGACCGGTTCACTGACATCCATCGCCGAACAGAACGATGCGATTTACACAGGGACAAGCGACGGCGTCTTTGCAGCCACCGGAGATCAGTGGGTAATGCTTGCTGGATCAGATCAGATCGGACCTGTCCGGGATTTGATCACGCAGGATGGTGATCTGACTGCCTTAACCACAAACGGTGTGTACAGGTGGAACGGTGGACAGTGGAACGGACTTGGCCCCGGATTGTCCGGCGGCCGCCGTGCTGTCAGTGTACAGTCCGACCTGTGGGTGGGAACGGATCAGGGACTCGCTCTGCTCGAAAACGGCGTCGGTTCGTGGGCGACATTCCGTCCCAATACACCGCATGACAACCGGTTTGCTGACGTGGCTGTCGCACCTGCTGGCGAACTCTGGTGCGGCACTTCATCCTATCTGGGATCAGGATTTTCCCGATTCGACGGACAAACCTGGACCATCTACGATCAATCTGTGATTCCCAACTTGACCAGTCCCGGCTTGAGTGTCATTGCCATTGCATTTGACCAGGCCAATACAACGTGGCTGGGATCCTGGGGCGGCGGACTCATCCGCATCTTCGAAGACAACACGATCCACCTCACTACCACACAGGGCGGACGACTCTCCGGCATCCCGGAAGATCTGAATTACGCTGTGGTTTCCGGTATGGCAATGGACGACTCGGGCGTGATGTGGCTGCTCAATTATGCCGCGCTCAGCCGTCAGGGTGTTGTGGCCGTGACTCCCGAAGATGTATGGACATATTTTGGGGAGAATGAAGGGATCACCAGCACCTTTTTACGCGATATTGCTGTGGACAACATGAACCGCAAGTGGATCGGTTCTGATATGCAGGGCGTTTTCATTCTTGATGACAACGGAACACCGGCAGACCATCCCGACGATCCGCCTGTTGGGCGCATCACCACAAGCCACGGGCTTGAATCCAACCGCATCTCAGGTCTGGCGCCGGACCGGGATAATGGCATGTGGATAGGAACTCCCGAAGGTCTCTACTTTTCGTTTCAGGGATCGGTGCAGCGTCGGTACGGATTGCCTTCGGACAATGTGACAGCCCTGGCTGTGGACGGCGCCAATAACCTCTGGGTGGGCACAAACCTGGGCGTCAGCATGTTCTCGTCGCAGACCTTTATCTGGACCCATTACAGTACAGCCAACAGCAGTTTGGTGAATAACGATGTCGTTTCTTTGGACATTGACATGCAAACCGGGACTGTGTACATCGGCACCAGCCATGGCCTGTCCCGCCTCACAACACCTTTTTCAGCGCCCAGCGCTGAACTGGAAACGCTGAATCTCTACCCAAATCCCTTCATCCCGGATACGCACGGATCGCTGACGATCGACAATCTGGCGCAAGACGTGGTCGTTCACATTTTTACAGCCGGCGGACAACTGGTGCGACGGTTTAACAGGGAAGAGATCCCGGGCCGCAGTCTTCACTGGAACGGCGCTGACATGCAGGGCTTGCAAGTTCCGGGAGGCATTTATCTGGTTGTGGCGTCTCTGGAAAACGGCGATGCACGGATGGTCAAGATTGCGGTCCTCCGTTGATCCCGCAACCAGAATAACGGATTCCATTCCGATGGTGAAAAATTCATGACTGAATCTGACGCGACATGCTAAAAACATTGACCATACATGATTATGCGCTCATCGACACCATTCAGGTTTCGTTTGGACCGGGATTGAATATCCTTACAGGTGAGACGGGTGTTGGCAAGTCCATCATTCTGGGCGCTGTCGGACTTCTCCTGGGTGAGCGTGTCCGGTCAAATCTGATCCGTCAGGGCGCGGACAAGGCTGTTGTGGAGGGCCTGTTTGATACACCTTCCAATCTTGTCCCAATCCTCAAAAATGCAGATATCGACATCTGGAATGACGGATTGCTTCTCCGCCGCGAGATTCTCGCGTCTGGCCGCAGCCGCTGTTTCGCCAATGATACGCCCATCACCAATGCAGTGCTTAAAAATTTGGGTGACCTTCTGATTGATCTCCACGGGCAGCACGAACACCAGTCCATCCTGAAGTCAGACCGCCACCTCGCCATTCTCGACAGTTTTGCTGATTCGCGCATTCCCCTGCAACAGGTTAAGGATACAGTGCGCCGTTTTCGTTCAATTGAAGCGGAGTTGGCAGCCCTTCGGCAGAAAACAGCAGTATCGAAAGCGCAGCGTGAGTTGCTGGCGTTTCAAGTCAGCGAAATTGCCAAGATCGATCCCCAGGTGGGAGAAGACACAAAGCTGGAATCCGAAGAGAAAGTCTTGCGCAATGGTGAACGCATCACGCAACTGTCTGAAGCGTTGGAGGCAGATTTGTACACGGGTGACGACTCGGTTTCGGAGCGGCTGGCCAGGGCAGAACAGGCCCTCAAGGATCTGGAAGATGTGCATCCTGTATTCTCAGGGTGGAGTCAGTCTTGCGCTTCGGCCCGCATCACTGCTGAAGATGTGGCTTCGAGTCTGCGAGACTATGTTTCGCACATGGATTTTGATCCCGACCATCTGGATGCGCTTCGTGAACGGCTCTCCGCGCTCTCGCATCTGAAAAAGAAGTACGGCGGCTCGCTGGAATCCGTCCTCGCTTTCCGGAAAACGTCGCAGTCTGAACTGGACCAGATGGAATCAACCGATGAGGAGATGGATCGCCTGACTTCAGAGCTTGAGTTGGTTCGAAAAGAGATGACTGGTGCATGCATGGCTCTATCACATCAGCGGCATGAGACCGCCTCGCGATTGGAAAAAGAAGTCGTCGCTGTATTGCGCGAATTGGGTCTGGCAAACAGCATTTTTCAGGTTCGGTTAAATGTCCGGCCTGGTCCACAGGGTCCGGTTGTTATGGATGGTCAGCCCGTACGTGTCTCTGATTCGGGGATTGATACAGCAGCCTTTTTTGTTTCTCTCAACCCGGGCGAGGATCCCAAACTGCTGATCGACGTGGCATCCGGTGGTGAGATTTCACGCATCATGCTGGCGCTCAAGACTGTGCTGGCCGAATCAGACGCTATCCCTGTACTCATTTTTGACGAGATTGATACTGGTATTTCAGGACGCATCGCAAGAGTTGTGGGTAAAAAGCTTAAAACCGTGGCAACCAAACGTCAGGTCATCTGCATCACGCACCTTCCACAAATCGCATCACTGGGTCAAATCCATTTTGCGGTTGAAAAGGAAGTTCAAGACGGACGTTCACGCACGTCCATTCGTCAACTCAACAAACAGGACCGGGTGCGCGAGATCGCCAAATTGCTGGGTGGAGAATCCGTTACAGAAAACACGCTCGACAGTGCACGCGATTTACTGGAAGGAGACCGTTGATGGTTTTGATGCACAAGCTGGTCGTGCGCGGCGGCAAGCGGCTCAATGGGTCAATAGATATCAGCGGTTCAAAAAACGCCGTGCTTCCAGTCATGGCAGCGTCACTTCTGACTGAGGGCACATATGCCCTGCAAAACGTACCCCTGCTGCGAGACGTGAAGACCATGTCCAAACTGCTGCAGCATTTGGGAGCTGAGACCGATCTGTCCGACCATACGTTAACCATCCATTCGACACAGAGTCCACAACACGAAGCGCCCTATGATCTGGTGAAAACCATGCGCGCCTCCATCTATGTGCTGGGTCCTTTGGTCAGCCGTTTTGGCGACGCCCGTGTTTCCCTGCCTGGTGGATGCGCATGGGGACCGCGTCCGGTGAATCTTCACATTGCAGGACTGCGAAAAATGGGAGCGCGGATCGATATTGAGGGTGGTTACATCCATGCCACCACCAGACGGCTGAGGGGTGAACGGATCAAACTCGATGTTTCGAGTGTAGGGGCCACCTGCAATCTACTCATGGCAGCTGTGCTTGCCAAAGGTGAGACAGCCATTGAGAATGCGGCGCAGGAGCCGGAAGTCAAATTCCTGGGGGAGTTTCTGACCAAGATGGGAGCGCGAATCGGTGGACTCGGTTCCTCCCGTATTCAGATTCAGGGCGTGGACGACCTGCATCCCGCTTCTGATCGCGTGATTCCCGACCGGATCGAGACCTGCACCTTTTCTGTGGCTGTGCACATGACAGGCGGGGATATCCGGTTGAATGGAGCCAATCCCGATCATTTGTCGTCCGTGCTTGACAAACTGCGCGGCAGCGGAGCGCATGTCGATACGGGCAGCGACTGGATCCGGATACAATCGTCGGGAAAAATCCGACCTGTTGATGTCTCAACAGCGGTTTATCCCGGCTTTCCCACTGACATGCAAGCACAGTGGATGGCCCTCATGAGTGTATCCGGCGGATCAGCGGTCGTGACAGACACAATCTTCCACGATCGGTTCACACATGTGGCTGAATTGCAGCGCCTCGGGGCCAACATCACAGTGGACCAGAACGTTGCCCTGGTCAAGGGTGTACGCCATCTCTCTGGCGCGCCGGTCATGTCTACCGATTTGCGGGCAAGCGCATCACTGATTCTAGCCGGTCTTGTGGCAAATGGACGGACTGATGTCTCGCGTGTCTATCACATCGACAGGGGATATGAGCAGATTGAAAAAAAGCTCAAGATCCTGGGCGCAGATATTTGGCGAGATGAGGAGGCGTTGGTGGTATAGTCCGTGACTGACGTCTCGCGTCGATAACCACCGGAAACCGAATCCGGCTGCATGGATAACAGGGTACAAGTCGTCTCG
>CAZDVF010000077.1:0-9606 GCA_964508725.1 uncultured bacterium
AGAGTGGATATGGTGCTGTTCAGCTCATCAACAATCACCGGAAGAAAAACGGAATGCGCGCCGGCCAAACCGCCGCCAATGACGACCAATCCATCCAGCAATGTGAGTGTATTGGCCAGGGCATCACCAACCGTCTCACCCAACTGGCGGAACGCCTCCACAGCTCCTCTCTGATTCCCCTTTGCCTTGCCTAAAGCGATTTCATAAATTTCTTTGGGGTCCGGCGCAGCGTCCAGATTGATACCGGCTTTATCAGCGTAAACCCGTTTGACAGCGCGGATGCTTGCGCCTTCCTCAACAAAACAGTGATTGTGAAGTTTGTTTCGCATAATCCAAATTTCGCCACCTGCGGAATTATCGCCCATGTAGAGCCGGCCATTGCACACAATACCGCCTCCAAATCCTGTCCCCAGGGTAATGCCAAACAAATTGGAATAGCGCTTCTCGCTTCCGGATCTCTCAAGCAGTTGGTTCACCTCAGGCAAAAATCCGGCGATTGCTTCACCGAGAGCAAACAAATCCCCATCATTATTAATAAAGACAGGCAGATTGAATTTTTCATTCAGCATAGGCCCCAAGGCCACACCGCCGCGAAAAGCCGGCAGATTGCCCAAATCTCCGATAATACCTGACGGATAATCGGCAGGCCCGGGAAAAGCAAAACTGATCGCAGATGCTTTCTCGTGCAGAGAGGACTGGATTTTCTCAAATCCTTCAACGATTGTTCGCAGGCATTTTTTCAGATCATCCGCATGTGAGGGCAACCGAATCGGCCGGACAATTTCTTCATTGCCCTGGATGGCAGAGAATATAAAATTGGTTCCTCCTGCATCCAGCGTCATGACAATTCGTTCATCATTTTCATACTTCATACAGTATTGTCCTATTCTGCTTGATTAGTCTGCCTTCCTGACGCATAAAGTGCTGTCCATCCGATATAGACAATCGCTGCCAGAGGAACGAGAAATCCAGGAACAACTGATGTCTTGTCCGCTACAAAACCCATGATCGGAGGAACAATGGCTCCACCGACAATCGCAGTGACCATCAGTCCGGAGAGCTCATTCGTTCGTTCCGGCATTTTATCCACTGTAATTGAAAAGATGAGCGGAAAGACATTGGCAAATCCAAAACCAATAACAAATACGGACACCCATGTCGCAATTTCATGCTGCGCAGCAAGCGAAATAAGTCCAAGAATGGAAATGGTAACCGTGATTTTTAAAAATTTGACAGGTGAAAGAACTTTTAGAATCTGGGAACCGATCAGACGGCCTATGGTCAAAGCCGCAAAGAAATTGGCAATCATCAAGGGCGCTTTTTCAGACTGCCATCCAAATAGTTTTTGCATATAGATGGCGATATTGCCGTTCACAGACGCTTCGGCCCCGACGTACAGAAATATCCCCAAAACCATAATCAATACAAATTTCTCTTTTAACAGCCGGAAACAGCTGCCCAAAGAAGCTGTCTTTTCGCTTTTCGATTCTTCAATCCGCAGAGTTGCGATCAGGACAAACGAAACAACCATCATCATCAGAAAAATGGGAAACAGAATTTTCCAATCGATATCCGTGCTGTAATAGGCAAATACAGGAATCAATGGTCCGGCTATGGAACCAATCGCCTTAACAAATTGCCCCAGAGACAGATTACTTGAGTATTTGCCCGGTTCCGATACGTCCCGCATAATTGGATTCCCGGCAACCTGCAAAATCGCTGCTCCCAATCCCAGGATTAAAACGGCAATCAAGAGAATGCCAAATGAACTTAAAGTTAAGAAATATGGAATTGCCACCCCGATAATGGCTACTGCAAGACCAATTAATAATGTTGTTTTCTTCCCTCTCCGATCCTGGAAAAGCCCCATCGGAATGGAGAGAAGGCCGAATCCTAGAAATCCGGCGAATAAGACAAGGTTACTCTGAAAATCGGACAGATTGTATTCTGCTTTGGCGATCCCAACCAGAGTACCTGCCACATCGCCAAATCCCATGCACAAAAAAGCAAAGAAGATCGGAAGCGTCTTTTTCATGACAAACTCCGTTCGAATGAAAACAGGAATATGAATTCTGGGATTCTTGATCGGACATCTGAATGGTAACAAAATATGAATTTAAATATGAATAACAAGCAAATTCTTGGGTATGGCTGTCACTTCGCTCAGAAGGGAAAGAAGTGCGCCGATGGAGGGAGCCAAACATCTGGATGACTGTGTTGAGTCAATCAGATCCAGTCCGGATCATGACCGCAAGGCCTTCTTGAGCCGCCTGAATAAACCTGATCCCAATGCCTGGTCGGCTAACGACAAAATGTTTTGGATGAGAATCAGAATATCGCCGTCACCCGCCCAGTGTTTCCGCAGAATCATCGGATCCACATGATTAATAATCGTATTCAAAGCATACACAGTGAGGATCACATCATCCAGGAAACCTGTCGGTCCCAGGATGAGTTCAGGCAGCAGATCCAGTGGAGAGATAAAATACGCCACCACCGCCGCCAGTTTTCCCTTGTCTGCGAAGGGGACTTCCGGATCAACGGTCAGTCGGACCACCAGGTGAAAAAGGTCTGGCGCCAAAAGGATCCAGCGCGCCCAGCGATAGGTTTGGCCCTTTTCACTTTCAGCCCAGTCTTGGATCCGCTGCCTCAGCTTTTGGTAAAAATCAATATGCGCGTTTTGCAATCCGACTGTGTGGTTCTCGGCTGGCATGTCTTCTCCCAAAAAGCAACAGGATTTCTATTCCGCCGTCTGTGCTCTCATCTCATCTGCTAAAACATAGGAAATGATGACGGATAAATCAAGGAGAATCCAGTGTGATCAAGGAAACGATAGACACTGGTGGAAGATAATCAATGTCAGAATGGCTTTATCTATCTTATGGAAGGATGACTGAGACCAGCTCGCCGACAAACCGGGTTCGGATGGTTGACTGCGAAATTCTGGGAAGAATAACACGAAAATCGTCCACGACATCGCCTTGTTCCTCTGCAAACCGCATCGTGCATCCCACGCTTTCAATGCGCCCCAGATCACGATCTGACCGATAGAGAAGATTGCCGCGATTGTCGCGGTATTCAAAAAAGAATCCACGAAGCCCTGAAACAACTTCCACACTGTTCCGCCACAAACTCCGGTAAGCGTAGCGGTATTCCCTGAGCCGATTCTTCCCGTCAATGAATTGGATGTGATCGGGCCCTGCGGCAAGAAGGGTGTTGGCGTCTTTCAGCTCGTTCTGCAGGATTTGAAACGCCGAAGCAGCCACATTGGAGACAGGAACATGATTCCGTAAACAGAAAGGTGAATGACTGCGTCCGGTCTGATACGCCACCAGTCCGAGGATGACAAACTGGACGGATAGGGCAAAGCAAATCATCAAACGATGTTTACGATCAAAATGCGTCAACATCTTCAAATCCGTAAAATGATGTGTGTTACGCCGGAAGATGACGGGACGTGACTGTGTGCAACATCAATCCGTCAGCCAATACCCGAACTTCGATAATCCGGACGTCACCGTCTTCAACAGCCTCAAGCATCTGCGCGTCCACAAAACCTTCATGAGCAAACAGCACATGATCTTTTCGGGCTGCATCGATATCCGATGATTTCACAGAACCGTCCTTTCTTCTCTCATACAGGATGGAGGAAGGCAAATTCCATACCACGGAAGCTGTTGAAATCCTGACAATTCCATCAACGGGAACAAACGAAAAACACACTGTTTTAATTGGATTTAGAGAAGACAGGAGCTGCAAGCCGATTCGAAAGATTCAAGTCAGGGTTTTAACCTGGCGGGGAAAGTTTTCATATTGAACACACGGCTGTTCATTTTTATATACATTGCTGAACTTTGGCAAAACACATTTTTGGGAAACAGGATAAACCTTTTAAAGTAGAGCCTCGTGATCAAATGCAATGAGTCAGAAAAGTCGTCATTCCCGCGTTTGTAAGCGGGAATGACAAATAGGATTAAATGGGATTGAGTCGCATATATGGCCAAATTTGCAAAAGTTCAGTACATTGTAAAACTGTTTGTCCGTTTCAAACCGCATCACAATCGTTCAGGATCTCCGGTGATGAAAACAATCCTTCATCGGATTGCGGGATCATCACGCGCTGTCCGTTTCTGACAACAGGACGCACGTTATACCCGGCATCCGACAAAATGGATTTCGCGGATTCAAATCCGGCCCCGACGTCTCCGGGACGGTGGGCGTCCGAGCCGAGACAAACCGGAATGCCAAGCCGGGCGGCGGCATGGATCAGATCGGGCTCCGGATAGGTCTCTTCCAGGTGTTTGCGGAGACCTGATGTGTTCACCTCCATGACAAGCTCCAGCGTGCGAATTGTTTCCAGAAGGGGAAGGCACAGATCCCGAATCTCATCTCGCAGATGTGGAAGCCCAAATTTGATGACATCCAGGTGGCCCGCTACATCGACCAGTCCCGACGCCAGACCGTGCCGGACCAGATCGACGTAGCTGCAGACCTGTTCAATCGACGCGGAGGGAGATCCCGAATCGGACTCGGTAAACACAAAATAGTCGCCGGCGTAATGCACGGAACCGATGACAAATTCGACGGGGAAGTCACGGCGCAATTTCTCCAGGAACGGTTCAAAACCGGGATGCATGTCAGCCTCGACACCCACCCGAATGGTCAGATCGGGAAATCGCTTGCGCAGCTTGTTGACCTGTTTGACATAATCGGGAAACTGGCGGAGAGACATCCGGTGATCAGGATCAAAATCGGGACGCGAAGGCGCGTGATCGGCAAACCCGATCTCGGTGAGTCCGACGCGGAGAGCATGCGCAGCAAAATCTGCAATCTCACCCTTGGCATGTCCACACAGCTTGGTGTGGATGTGGTAGTCGGATGTCCAGGTCATGATCAGATTTCGCCAATCTGCCGGAAAATGGTATCGAGACGTTGGATAGTCTCGGCTGGCAATCCCTGTTGTTCAGCCATCCGCACGAGAATGGTTCCGGTGGTCCGGTAGATGTCGAGGATTGCGGGATCGTACTGAGCCAGCGCCTGGATGTGTTGCTGGACAGTGCCGCAGTCTCCACGGGAAACGGGGCCGGTGAGGGCCGCCTTGACACCCGATTCTTCCACATGCCCGAGGGTTGTACGTATCAAAGGCAACAACGTTTTCATTCCATCAGGATCGCCAAGATGGGCCATCATCTGCCCGGCCACACGCAACAGCGCCACAAAGTGGTTGGACGCCAGCGCGCACGCTGCGTGATAAAGCGGCTTGGCGTCGGCGCTGATCCGTTTGGGAATCGCACCCAGTTTGCGCGCCAAAACCGTCAAACGTTGGACGGCTTCGTCGTCACCCTCAAGCGTGATACATACTCCATCAAGGGTGGCCGGGGCGCCTTCTACAAAACTGGTGCACGGATGAAATGAAGCGACCAGCCCGTCGCTCTCACTGACTCTTTTCAGAACGCGGGATGAAAGAAGTCCGGAGGTGTGGACTGCGATGATATTTCGAGTGACAATATTGCCGGCAGCCAGTTGATCACCCACATCGGCGATGGCGTCGTCAGGTACGGCAATGAGAACAATGGCTGTGTTTTGTGTCAAATCATCAAGTTGGGTCGATGCGATAGTGGAGGAACAGAGTCGCTGGCATGCTTCGGCTTTTTGGAAATCGATATCCACAACAGCATTGACGGGAATCCCCCGTTCAGCGAAAAGCTGAGCCAGCGCCTGCCCTGCCCGTCCTGCTCCGACAAGGGCGATTACTTCTCCTGTTTCTGTTCGTGAATTCTGATCTTTCACAGTATGGGACTCCTGCAGCCGGTACGCAACTAAGGTAGCAAATTTGGATCTGTTTGTCAACGGGCGGGATAGAGAGAAAAAATCTCGCCTGATTTACAAACCGGCGGGATTCAAAATAAACAATTTGGGATTGCTCTATTTGTGTGAGGCTGCTTCCTTGATTAAATGCTTGGCAATAACATCACGCTGGATCTCGCTGGTACCCTCGTAGATCTCGGTGATCTTGGCATCGCGAAGGTATTTTTGTGCGGGTGAGTCCATTGTCACACCGTGGCTTCCGCAAATCGAGACAGCTTGTGATGCAACATCAACAGCAACCGCTGAGGAAACAAGTTTGGTCATTGCAGAATACTTGGAGATTTCTTTCTCTCCAGAATCGATGAGACGCGCAGCTGTATAGGTTAATGTGCGTGCAGCTTCGATGTTTGCAGCCATATCTGCAAGCTTTGCCTGCACAGACTGGCGGCTGGCGACAGAGTGTCCATCTCGTTGTGTGTGCCGTGCATAATCAATGGCATAATCCAGTGCGCCCTGGGCGATACCCACTGCCTGGGCCGCCACACCGGGCCGCGCCTTGTCAAATGTGCGCATGGCCACAAGAAAGCCAATTCCTTCTTTACCAAGTAAATTCTCTTCCGGTACGCGGCAATCCTCGAAAACCAGTTCGCACGTCGCTGATCCCCGGATACCCAGTTTTTCGTATTTTTTACCATAGGAAAAACCGGGCGTCCCTGCTTCGACGATAAACGCTGATGCGCCACGCATGCCCTTGGCAGGATTCGTCAAGGCAATGACCGTGTTAAATTGAGCCTGTCCACCGTTTGTGATAAATATCTTCGTTCCATTCAGAACATATGTGTTTCCGTCTTTCATGGCAGTAGTCTTGATATTCCCTGCATCTGAACCCGCTTCCGGTTCAGTATTCGCAAACGCGCCCAGTATTTTACCAGCCGCCAAATCGGGAAGGTATTTCCGCTTCTGTTCGTCATTTCCGGCAAGCAACAACGGAAATACGCCCAGAGCCGTGCCTGCCAATCCGAGTGCGATTCCAGCACAGGCTCGAGAGAGTTCCTCTGTAGCCAATGAAAGTCCCACAATGCCATGCCCCAGGCCGCCATATTCGCGATCGATGTAGATTCTAAAGAAATCGTTTTCCGCCAATATTTTCATGATGTCCCAGGGAAATCCTTCTGATGCGTCTAACGCTGCGGCCACTGGTTTAACATGTTCATTGGCAATCTGGCGTGCACGTTGTCGAATTTCAAGCTCTTCCTGTGTAAAAAGACTATCCATGCGTTAATACCTTTCCAATGTAGTGATTGGATAATGCTTTACGGCTTTAGTCCTAAAAAACGAATGGCTTGTAATGCAGCTTCCTGCTCAGCCCGTTTCTTGCTGAGGCCCTTGCCCCTTCCCAAGACATGACCTGCCACGCGAACCTCAACTGTGAATTCCTTCCGGTGATCAGGACCCTTCTCTTTGAGCACCCGGTAAACCGGCGATCCGTTGCCATCTTTTTGAACGTGTTCAAGAAGCCAGCTTTTATAATTGCCGTAAAAACGGCTTGCCAGAATCCATGACAGATCGTCGAGCAGATCTCTTTTCACCAAACGCCGGACTTCATGAAGGCCTCCCTCCAGATAGAGAGCGCCTAGCATGGCTTCGTAGGCATCTGCCAAGATGGACTCGCGCTGCCGCCCCCCTGTCCGCTCTTCACCGGCACCCAGAACAAGATACTGTCCCAAATCTATCGCTTGAGCACATTGAGCCAAGGAATCTCGGCTCACCAGGTATGATTTGGCCCTGGTTAATTCACCTTCACTCTTATCGGGATAACGTCTGAACAGCTCATCGGTCACCACAAGACCCAACACAGCATCTCCTAAAAACTCGAGACGCTCGTACGAATTGACGTCATTCTCTTCAAGTTGAGAATAAGATCGATGCGTCAGAGCGCGCCTGATCAACTGTTCATCCTGGAAAATGTACGAAAGTGTGCAATAAAGGGAATCCAGAGATCTGGATTCCCCTTCACTTTGACGCGTTTTCCCCAGTGTCAGGGAACGAATAAAATTCCGTAAGCCCATGCATGCCTCTCCGCCCGAGGGTGCTCTGCCTCACGACTCCCAGCGTTTCACACACAGACTGACATTGTGACCGCCGAATCCGAACGAATTGGATAGCGCCGTGCGAATCTGCTTCTCACGGGCGCTATTGGGTACATAATCCAGATCGCATTCAGGATCTGGCGTTGTGTGGTTGATGGTCGGAGGAACAATGCCATGTTTCACTGTGAGAACTGTTCCGATCAATTCGATAGCACCGGCGGCGCCTAAAAGATGCCCGACCATTGATTTGTTCGAACTAATCCAGAGTTGAGGCGCCAAATCGCCGAAAAGTTTCTTCACTGCCAACGTCTCAACCTTATCGTTGGGTGGTGTTGAAGTTCCATGAGCGTTGATGTAGTCAACGTCTTCAAGGGTAACTTCACTGTCTTCAATCGCACGCTTCATACAAAGCGCCATGCCAGCACCTTCAGGATGCGGCGCCGTAATGTGATAAGCATCACCCGAGAAACCAAATCCTGCCAGTTCGGCGTAGATTGTTGCTCCCCGTTTTTTTGCGTGAGACAACTCTTCGAGCACAACCACAGCGGCTCCTTCAGCCACAATGAAACCATCTCGTTCTGCGTCGAAGGGTCGGCTGGCGTGCACAGGATCATCATTCCGCGTTGACAGGGCTTTCATGTTGCCAAATCCGGCGATAGCCAGTTCGGAGACGACGCTTTCTGCGCCGCCGGCAACCATCACATCAGCATCCCCGCGCTGAATGTGCATTAACGCAGCGCCAATGCCATTCGCGCTGGAGGCACAGGCTGAAACCGTGCTGTAATTGGGCCCCATAAATCCATAACGAATGGCAATATGGCCTGCAGTGATATCCGGGATCATCATGGGAACAAAAAAGGGACTGACGCGCCGGGGCCCCTTTTCGAACAACTTGCGCTGTTCGTTCTGGTATACAATCATGCCACCAATGCCGGAACTGACAATGACACCAGCGCGTGTCGGATCGACAGACGCGCTGTCAATTCCCGCATCTTTCACAGCCTCATCTGCAGCGATAATACCAAACTGTGTAAAAGGGTCCATTCGCCGAGATTCTTTCGGCGGAATGAACTGTGACACATCCAGATTCTTGACTTCTGCGGCGATTTTCGCATCAAAGTCAGTTGTGTCAAATTTCGTAATGAGGGTAACGCCGCTTTTCCCATCAACCAAGGATTGCCAGTGGGTTTTCACATCGTTACCAATGGGAGAAACCGCACCTAATCCCGTGATGACAATCCGACGATCTCGCATACAGTTGCCTCCTCCTGTAATCCGGGGGAGTTCTACATAATATGGATTATGTGGAACTCCCCATGCTACTATTCATTGCTATTCGGACAGTTTTTTCTTCAGATATTCCAAGGCATTTCCTACAGTGGTCAGCTTCTCTGCATCCTCATCAGGAATCTCAAGATCAAATTCTTCTTCAAACGCCATCACCAACTCAACCGTATCCAGAGAATCTGCGCCGAGATCATCAATGAAAGAAGCCTCCGGAGTGATCTCTTTGGGATCAACACCCAGCCTGTCTACAATAATCTCCTGAAATTTTTTTTCATCTACCATCTTCTTTCTCACCTCCTTTTTCGTGAAAATGCTCGCTTCCCTTAGATTGACATACACTCAATTACTAAACTTTGGCAAATTTGGCCATATCTGCGACTCAACCCCATTTAACCCTGTTTGTCATTCCCGAAATCTTGTG
>CAZDVF010000078.1:0-9596 GCA_964508725.1 uncultured bacterium
CAGCCCGGACAGCGGTTCTCTCCAATGCGTCACGTGTCGGCGTGCCAGCTGTCCGCAAGGCACTGGAACGCTTGGATCTCCGCATCATGAAGCTGGACGCCGGATCGCAGGAGGTTCTCGATACGTACAACCAGCCTCGTCCGTCCATCCGTCTGGACGATATCACCGACGGACTGGCGTCGCTGGGGGACGTGACGATCCAGACCCTTCTGGCGGGAGGTCCCGGAGGCAACGCCGGCGAGGCAAATCTCCAACTCTGGATCGAGCGCATCCGGTTGATATCCCCCCTGCAAATTCAGCTCTACAGCCTTGACAGAGGCTGCCCGTCCGATGCGATTGTCCCCGTCCACCGGTCAGATCTGGCGGATGTGGCGTTGCGACTCAAAGAAGACAATCTCAATGTTGACTGTTTCCCCTCCATCTAAAAACAGGAGACCCTGACATGTCTTTCGACAGACTGCTCGCCCCAAGAACCAAGAACATCAGCGCCAGCGCGCTGCGCGAACTGCTCAAAGTGTCGGGCCAGCCCGGCATGATTTCATTGAGCGGCGGATACCCAGCTCCCGACAGTTTCCCTGTAGACATTATGGACACTCTCATGGACAAGGTATTTGAAAAATACGGCACAACGGCTTTGCAGTATGGCACGACCGAGGGATTCAATCCGCTGCGTGAGGCGCTGGTTTCATATGTCGCACGCAGGGGAATCAAAGCAAAAATGGACGATATTTACATCTCCAGCGGATCTCAGGGCTTCCTCGACGCTGTCGGTAAAATCCTTATCAACAAGGGGGATTGCGTTGCTGTGGAAGCGCCAACGTATCTGGGCGCCTTGCAGGCGTTCAATGCCTATGAACCACAGTACATCCGGCTGGAGATGGATGATGAGGGTGTGATACCAGAGTCCGTTGAGGAGACTTTAAAATCTCATTTGATCAAATTTATTTACCTGGTGCCGACGTTTCAGAATCCCACAGGCCGCACCATGGGCCTGGAGCGCAGGAAACGCATTGCCGCCATCATCCAGGCGCATGACGCGCTGGCGGTTGAAGACGATCCTTACAGTGAACTGCGGTATCGCGGCGAGCGCATCCCCACGCTGAAAAGTCTGGCACCCGATCACGTGATCTACGCCAGCACCCTTTCCAAAGTCTTCGCTCCCGGATTCCGCGTCGGTTTCTACATTGCTCCGGAATCGCTGCGGACCTGGCTGATCCGCGTCAAGCAGGGCGTGGATCTCAACACCAGCACCTTCACACAGGCGCTGGCCGCCGAGTATATCGCCAACGGGTTTCTGGAAAAGCAAATCCCTAAAATTGTGGAAATTTATCGTCCCAAACAAGAAGCTATGCTCGGAGCGCTTGAGGCTCACTTGACGGGTGAATTTAAATGGATCAAGCCGGACGGTGGCATGTTTATCTGGGTGATAGGTCCGAAGGGCATGGACATGGAGGCATACTACCACAAGGCCGTGGAAAAGAAAGTGGCCTTTGTGCCGGGCAAGTTTTTCTTCACACAAAAAGGCGAGGGTTTGGAAACCATGCGGCTCAATTATACCAGCCCCGATATCACATCCATCGAAAAGGGCGTGAAGATCCTGTCAGAAGTCTTGAAGGCTTGAGGCGTCCGAGTCCGCGGCGTTGGCAATCCCGATACGGATTTATTTTCACCTTGAATTTGTCCTCTTCGTTTTGTAGAATGTGAAGTGTTTGTTTAAAAACCAACAGGAGGAAATAATGAAAAGTTTGCGTGTTACGTTGATCCTGATCCTTTTTTTCTCGGCAGGGCTGATTTTTGAAATCACCCCAATTCAGGCCCAAAATCCGTGTGCGGATCTTGAAGACTGTTACATGGACGCCTGCACGGTTGTCATTGTGGGGAAGAAAGCATCCACGGATGGATCGATCATCACGACACATACGTGCGATTGCAGTGTGTGTGACTGGAGCTGGCGCTACGTGCCGCCTGCGGATTACGAGCCCGGTTCCAAACGCCGCATTTACTGGTTTAATCAGTTCACAACCACGCCCCCGAGCCAGGGGCGTCATTGGGACGATTACGAGCACAAATTCAACGGGCTCGAAATCGATCAGGTGGAGCATACGTTTGGATACATGCACGGCATGTTCGGTTACCTCAATGACAATCAGGTGGCGTTCGGCGAATCGACCATCGGATGCGTGCGCAAACTTCGCAACAACACGCCGTCGGCCAAGTTCGACATCACCGAGCTGACCCGTATCGCCATGGAGCGGGCCACTACAGCCCGGCACGCCATCCAGATCATGGGCGATCTGGGCACGACTTACGGATACGGCCACACTGATTCGGGCGAAATGCTGGCTGTGTCCGATCCTGATGAAGTGTGGATTTTCGAAATCATGCCGGCGGGTCCCTTGTGGACGCCGGAGACGGGCAAGCCCGGCGCGATTTGGTGCGCGCAGCGCGTTCCTGATGATCACGTCAGCCTGTGCCCCAACCAGTCGCGCATTGGCGAGATCGATCTGAATGACGAGAACAATTTCATGGCCTCCGAGAACGTGATCAGCTGCGCTGTGGAGATGGATTTGTATGATCCTGACAGCGGCGAGCCTTTTAGTTGGAAGAAAGCCTATTCGCCGTCGGAGACCAGTGCGACGAGTTCATACGGATCACGGGCGCGCATGTGGCGATACTACGATCTGGTGGCGCCGTCCAAGGAATACAGCGCCGACCTTCCCAACATGGATTTTCCCTTTTCTGTCAAGCCTGACAAGAAGTTGTCTGTGACCGATGTGTTCGCCATTCTCCGCGACAATTACGAGGGAACCCAGTTCTATACAGCCCGAGGAATCCAGGGCGGCCCGTTTGAGAATCCCTTCTATCTCCCCCGCGGATTTACCCTCGACGATAAAAAGTATACTCTGCCCCGCAGTATCGGCATGAACAGGTCCGAATACACCACGGTGATCCAGGTGCGCGACTGGCTGCCGAATCCCATCGGCGGCATCGTGTGGTTGAGCCTGGGTTCCCTCAATACGACGTGTTTTGTTCCTTTTTACCAGGGTCTCACCGAGATCCCGATGTCATACCAATTCGGTGATCACTGGGAATTCGACCGTCGCGTGGCACGCTGGGCGTTCGATTATGTGGATTACCATTCCTATGTGGCGTACTCATACGCCATTCAGGACATCCGAGAAGCCCAGGCCCGTTTTGAGACGGCAGCTGTTGAGCGGACCGCGGATATCGATGCCGCCGCATTGAAACGGCACAAGGAATCCCCGGAAAAAGCAAAAGACTATTTGACCCAGTACAGTTGCGACAATGCCAATACTGTGGTGAACGCCTGGTGGAAGCTGGGAGACGATCTTCTGGTCAAGTACAATCACCTCTTTATCTACGAAGCCGAGGGCCGCAAACGGGGGTCCATGGAATACGATGAAGATTACCTCAGAGCCCTGGTGAAGTATAACAATTTGAAGCCGGTTGGAGAGAATCACTGATCTTGTCCGGTCTTGAATGAATGGAGGTCCATGATGAAAAAATGGCTGTTTGTTTTCCTGCTTCTGAGCCTGGCTGTCAGCGTGTCGGCCCAGGATGCGCCCAAAGCGTCCCTTCCTGTCCTGACCACCTCGGCCGGGCAGAGCGCTGATATCAACACGCTGAATGTCATCCTCGATCAGGCGGGTGTGGGCTATGATTATTGCGATATCCCCACCGTCGAAATGATGCAAGACGGCGTAGGTCTTGGCGGACGTGAATCAGGCGAGGGATTTCATGTCGAAATCTACACCGACACTGATACCTACGACGAAGGCTCTCCCTACAAGACCATCATCTTTGCCATCGGCGCCAGCCTGAAAGGAATGGGCGCTTCCGGGCTGACCATTGGTGACGAGTTAAACCGTCTGAAAAGCCTCATTGCGTATGCCAAGAAGAACAAGGTGTTTATCGTTGCCGTCCATGCAGGGGGCGAGTCGAAGCGAGGTCCCTCTGGCAGTGACAACGAGAAAATGATCGACGCAGTCGCGCCGTTCGCGGATTATATTATTGCTGTAACCGACAGCAACAAGGATGGACGGTTCACAAAGATTACCAAAGAGAAAAATATTCCCTACTCCGAAGTGCAATACGCGCTCGGTATTGTGGATCTGATGAAAAAGCTGTTTCAGTAAGTTGCTGTACTCGGCATGATGTCAAATACCCAATGAACAGCGTCTTGCCGATACATCGTCTATCCGTCCCCCGCTTGCTGAATGCAGGCGGGGGCAAACCTGAAAACCACACCGTACGGTCCAACAGAGAAAAAAGATGATTTTACATATCGTGCTTATATGCATTGTCATGGCGGCGGCGTATGCTTTGGCCAGCTGGCGCAAGTTGTCGGTTGAGCTCTGTATGGTCTCGGCAGCTGTTGCTGGCGGGCTTGCCGGAGCCGTGCTCAAGACGCCGCCGATCGGCCAGCTTGCCAGACACCTATTGGAAGGCACATTCACCTATCTGGATGTTATGCTCCTTTTTGTAACGGCCACGATTTTTATTAAAATCCTCGCTGAATCAGGAGGTGTGAATTTTGTCGTGCGGGGGATCATCAAGGCTTTTTACAACGCGCGCGTGATCGCTTTGCTGCTTATTATGATCGTGATTCTGATCCCCGGCGCTCTGACCGGAGCGGGCAGCGTCTCCATTCTGACTGTGGGCGCGCCCAGCGCTTTGGCTCTGGGATATTTGGGGATTCCCAAGAAGCGCGTCGCAGCCATTTTGTTTATCGTCGCTGGTCTCAGCGCTGTTGCTCCACCTGTGAACGTCTGGGCCATGATCATCTCGGCCGGTACAGCAATCCCCTACGTCGGATTCGAATTGCCTCTGGCCATCCCCGTGCTGCTCATCGGCACGTTTACCATGCTGACCCTGGGATGGAAACGCGAGAATAAACCTGCCCTTGAGGAGGTCCTGCGCGAGATGCCGGAGGTTCCAGATTCGATGCGGTGGTGGCGCGTTGCTGCGCCTTTCATCGTCCTTTTCGGACTTGTGATTTTGACCCGTATCTGGCCGTTTTTTATGCCGATTCTGGGACTTCCGCTCCAGTTCGCCATCGCGGCTGTTGTGGCGTATCTGGTCAGTCCCAAAAAGATGAATCTGCTGGTCCTGTCCCGTGATACGGTAAAATTACTCTTGCCCCTGTTGGCGACCATGGCCATTGTCGGCAGTTTACAGCAGATCATGACTGTGACGGGTGTCCGCGGGTTGATTTCGTACGCTGTGATCAGCACACCGCTGGTACTGCTTTACATCCTGTTGATCTTCCTGATTCCTGTTTCAGAAGGCGTGTTGACTTACGGCGGTGCGGCCATCATCGGCATCCCCCTGGTCTGGTTCCTCGATTCCGTCGGATTGCACGCAACCGTGGCTATCGCCGGCCTGAGCCTTATCTGGCCGCTGGGAGACGGTCTGCCGCCAACGGCGCTCATCGGCAGGTTGACCGTCATGATGACCGAATACAAGGGATCGTACTGGTCCTTTCTCAAGCAGACCTGGCTGCCGTGGATCGTGATCACAGCGGTTGGTCTCTTGATGGTCATTTTCAGCGCCAAACTGAGTTTCCTCGTTGAATGGAGCATGTAACCTGATAGAGGTCGATTCATGTCCGTCGTGATGATGATTTATTATTTCCTCAGTCTCTTTGTGGCAGCCATGGTGCTCTGGAATTTTATCCGCGAAAGAGAGGATAAACAAAAAATGCTGCTTTACCTGATCGTGCTTGCGCCGCTGGTGCTCAGGATTTTACGCATCAGGTAGACCGATTGATTATATTCCGGCGATCTGGTTGTCGACTGAGAATTTACTGAAATCCGACGCTTCTTGTGAGACACTGACATGTCCCAAACATGTCCTGCGATCTCAGGGGCGCATGATATTGATGAAATTCATTCTGATGTTTCAGGAGATTTGCCTATGTCTCGTTATTTGATGAACAAGACACTTTTGCTGGTTTGCATGACCCTGATGGTGGCTGTTTCCGGCGTTCAGTTTTACCAACATCGCCACTTTCAGCTTCCCATTGTGGCCGGTCCCGGCGTCACCCGCGTGGGCATGTTGAGTGATTATTTTGAGCCTCTCAAGGGGACTGCGGGAGACACGAAGGTTTTTTATCTTGAAGGGAAGGAGCCGGGCAGCAAACTACTGCTCATCGCCAATACCCACTCCAACGAACCGGCGGCTATCCTGACAGCCCTTATTTTCATCGAGAACGCTGTTGTCGAAAAGGGGACTGTCATTGTGATCCCGCAGTTTAATAACAGCGGCAGCCGGAACACCAAGCCGGGCGACGGGTATCCCCTCTATTTTGACGTACCCACATCGTGGGGCGCCAAACGATTCCGCATGGGCAACCGGAATGCGTCGCCCCTGGACCAGTGGCCCGATCCCGATGTCTACACCCATTACCCCGACCGACAGATGCTCTCGTATCTGGACATCCGCAACACCAACCGCACCTGGCCGGGGCGTCCCAATGGCGTCCTCATGGAAAAGGTCACCTACGCTGCCATGGAGCTGATCCGGAATGAGGGTGTGGATGTGGCGATCGACATCCATGGGGCCGAGACCATGTTTCCGGTGACCAACTGCATTGTGGCTCCAGATAAATCGATGCGTATTGCCACCATGGTTGCGTTGACGGTGCAAGCCATGGAGGCATTTGAAAACCATGTCGAGCCATCGCCTCAGGGCTTTCGCGGATTATCTCACCGCGAAATTGGCGATTTCTCCGACGCCATGCCTTTCCTTTTGGAAGCGCCCATACCGTTTCTTGATCAGCCCACTGGCCCCAAGACGGTTGAGCTTCTCCTGAAGGGGAAAGATCCTTTCTTGTTAAGTCTGGCAAAGCAGAAAAAGTTATTTGTGCCGTACGATGCGTCGGGTTGGCCCATGGAGCGCCGCGTGGGGCAGCACTGCTCCATCATCCAACAGATCGCCGCCCAGTATTCGATGAAAAACCGCAAACAGCCCATTCAGATTTCCGGAGTTCCCAAGCACGCGGATCTGATCCAGAACGGTGTGGGCTATTATTATCACGATCCTGAAATGGTACCGAAAGAGAGAATCTACTTCAATTAATCTGCTGCGCAGATCACGATGGTATCAGTCTCTGTGATCATGGGCGAGCATGCGTGTAGTTTAAAACTTGATCTTCCGATTGTCCGACGCGTGATTCAGGTCGAGTGATTTATCCAGAAGCTGGTTTCAAACAGAAGTTCTGAAACCGGCTTCTTTTTTATCCGATCCCTGAGGCATCACGGCTATGATGCGGCTTCACTGCTTTCATTCTGTTCTCCACATGAGCAAACAAGGCAAAGGATTCTGTCTGTGACATCCAGATTTCAGATTCCCAATATTCCCCGACTGTATCGCGATGCGTACGCCGGTCTCCCAAGGATAGCGTGGCGTCTCGCCCTGGTCATCCTGATCAACCGCAGCGGATCGATGGTCCTTTTCTTCATGACTCTCTACCTGACCCGGCGGCTCGATTTTTCCGTCATCCTCGCGGGACAGATGATTAGCTTGTACGGGTTCGGTTCTATCATCGGAAACTGGCTGGGGGGCTGGTTCTCGGACCGGTGGGGGACAGGGCGTGTCATGTGGCTCAGTCTTTTGTTCTCTGGGATCGGTTTCCTGACGCTGATGGTATGCAAAACGCCGGCCGCTTTCGGACCTGTTTTATTTACCTTGGCTGTCGTATCCGAAGCGTTTCGTCCCGCGAATGCAGCGGCCATGGCCGGGGCGGTCGAACCTTCGATGCGTGCGCGTGCTTTCGCGCTGCAGCGCCTGGCGGTCAATCTGGGAGTCGCCATTGGCCCGGCCCTTGGCGGTTTCTTGGCCCGACGCGATTATGGATATCTTTTCTGGGTGGACGGCCTGACCTGTCTGGCAGCGGCGCTTTTAAGCTGGAGGTACTTTCGCGATTCAGCGCGTCCAGATCAGTTCGATCCGCCCGCCCCCAAAAACAAAGCAGAGTCCCCTCTCCGCGATCCGGTTCTTGTCCGTGTGCTGGGGCTTTTCTTCCTCATGGGAATCCTTTTCTTTCAACTGTTCAACACCTGGCCGTTGACTCTGAGAGAGCAATACCTCTTGACAGAAGACCGTATCGGCCTGCTGCTGACGCTCAACGCCGCGATGATCGTGTTCATCGAGATGCCCCTGATTCACAGGCTGGAAAAGAAAGACCCGCTGCGCATCATCCGTGTCGGCGCACTGCTGCTTTTCAGCGGATTTGTCCTGCTTCCACTGGGCGGCACGTTTCCATTTGCCGCGCTCACGGTTGTTGTCTGGACATCCGGTGAAATCCTTGTCTTCCCCCTGATCATGGCGGTGGTATCGAATCGGGCCGACGATGTGAATCGGGGTCGTGTTATGGGCCTTTTCACACTAGTCTTTTCCCTCTCTTTCATTGCCGGCCCGGCCCTGGGAACCCGGGTGTATGATACCTGGGGATCCTCCACGCTCTGGTTCGGTTTCGCCGGCGTTGGTTTCTTGGTCTGGCTCGGGTTTACCCGCCTTCAGAGATTGTATGACCAGACAGGGGGGCAGACATGAACCGCGGCGTGCTGTGCGCGCTCATCGCGTATCTGTTTTGGGGTCTTCTCCCTCTCTTCTGGAAGGCACTCGCCGGAGTTCCATCCCTTGAAATCATTGGACACCGCATTATCTGGTCTGCTGTTCTGACCGGTATCATTCTGACAGTGCGCCGTGATTTCAGATGGATTCGGACTTCAATGCGAAACACGAAAACGCGGACAACCATTCTGACGACGTCCGTTCTCATCGGGCTCAACTGGCTGACCTATATCTGGGCTGTGAACGCCGGATTCATATTGGAGGCGAGTCTGGGGTATTTCATCCATCCCCTTATCAATGTTCTGCTGGGCGTTGTCTTCCTGCGCGAGCGGCTTCGCATGTGGCAGTGGATCGCTGTGGTTTTCGCCGCTGCAGGCGTTACCGTGATGACGTTCGGCTACGGCGTCTTTCCGTGGATCTCACTCTTTCTGGCTTTGAGTTTCGCCTTTTACGGTTTACTGCGCAAGACCGTGCATCTGGATGCGCTGCCCGGTCTTTTTTGCGAGACAACCCTGCTTTCGATTCCCGCTGTGATGTATCTGGCCATTCTCGGGATCCAGGGGAGAGGCGCTTTTGGTCATGGATCTCCCGATATGACTGTGCTTCTTTTTCTGGCGGGTGTTGTAACGGCGCTGCCCCTGATCCTCTTTACCATCGCCGCACGTCGAATTCCCCTGTCATCAATCGGGATTCTGTTTTACATTGCACCGACGCTTCAGTTTGTGCTGGGCGTTACGGTTTACGGAGAACCTTTCCCTGTTGAGCGTATGCTGGGTTTTATCCTCATCTGGATTGCGCTCATTCTTTTTACAGTCGAAGGCGCAAAATACAGTCATCACAGAAAGCAGCGCCGGACATCTGCAGCGGGCAATTGAACATTGAGTGTCTCTTGGGGTATTGTCTGCTCACCACTGAATCCGAATTCAATTCACTTGTGATTGTTTGATGCCTCCCTTGTCTTCATCCCGAGGCTTTGTGATTCGATACGAGACTCAACA
>CAZDVF010000079.1:0-9579 GCA_964508725.1 uncultured bacterium
TCCAGTTTAGGATCGAGAACCACTAGCTGAGCTAGTGGTTTGAAGATCAATCAACCAATCCTCACACAGGAGGTGCTCCATGCGATACCGGACCGCAACTATTGCCATCATTCTGCTGCTGTCCTGCTCCCTGTTCGGTCAAATTCAATCGCCTGAAGACTTCTTCGGCTTCCGTCCCGGCGCTGATTACAAACTGGAGGGATGGGACCAGATCGTCACCTACTTCCGGCTTCTGGATAGCGGCTCGGACAAACTCCAGGTCACGGATCTGGGCAAGTCCACCCAGGGGAATCCCTTCATCATGGCCATTATATCCAGCGAAGACAACATCAACAGACTGGACGAAATCAAGACCGCCTCGCGCCGTTTCGCCGATCCAAGGGGCCTCTCAGAAGACCAGGCCCGGACAATGGCGGAGAGTGGAAAAATCGTAGTGCTCATCACGTGCAGCCTGCACGCCACCGAAGTGGGCGCCGCCCAGATGGCGCCGGAACTGGCGTTCGACCTCATCACGCGCGATACGGCATTGAACCGGCAAATTCTGGACAACGTTGTCTTTCTCCTGGTGCCCTCGTTCAATCCGGACGGCCTGATCATGGTCAAAGAGTGGTACGACCAGAATCTTGAAACGGAATTCGAGGGCAGTTCCATGCCCTGGCTCTACCAGCTCTACACCGGCCACGACAACAACCGAGACGCGATCATGCTGACCCAGGTGGAATCGCAACTGGTGACCAAAGTCCTTTTTCAAGACTGGCACCCGCCGGTCTATCTCGACATGCACCAGATGGGCAACAGGGGCTCACGTATCTTCGTGCCGCCCTTCATCGATCCGCTGAATCCCAACATCGATCCCCTGGTGGTTCGGGAAATCGCCCTCTTTGGTGAATCCATGGCGTTGGATCTGGAGAGTGTCGGCAAGGCGGGCGCGGGCACAAGCCACAGCTTCACCGCCTGGTGGCAGGGCTGTTTTCTCATGTCGGCCTGGTGGCGCAACGTGGCGGGACTGCTCACCGAGATGGCGAGTTGCCGGATCGCCACACCCATTTTCCAAACGAAGGACGATCTCACCGGCGGTGGACGAGGATTCGCCGAATATCAGAAGCGTGTCAACTTTCCCAATCCCTGGCCAGGCGGATGGTGGCGGCTGCGCGACATTGTGGAATACGACTTTATCGCAGCCAAGTCTGTTCTCGAGACCGCAGCCAAGAACAGGGAAAAGCTTCTGCTCAACCGCTACCGCATGGGGAAGAAGGCAGTGGAAGCAGGACGAAACGAACCGCCCTACGCAGTGATCATTCCGCCGAATCAGCGCGACCGGGCCACAGCCCTGAAGATGGTGGACGTGCTTATACAGGGCGGTGTGGAAATCCACCGGGCCAAGGCGGATTTCACGGCGGACGGCATCACGCATCACGCTGGCAGCCATGTCATCCTCATGGCCCAGCCTTTCCGGGCCTTTGTTAAAGATCTGCTTGAGCCCCAGGCCTATCCAGACATCAGGGAATCCGAAGGGGGCCCGCCCATTCAGCCTTACGATGCAGCCGGATGGACTCTCTCCATGCAGATGGGTATTCACACAACTCCGGCAGTCAATCCCTTTGACGCGGATCTGGAGAAAGTCAATGCAGTGACATACCCGCCGACCCGTTTGCCGGGACGCTCGGGCGCGGGATATGTCTTGAACCATGCGGAGAATCAACACGTCATCGCTGTCAACCGTCTGCTCAAACAGGGCGCACGGATCTTTTGGGCGAAAGAATCCGTTTCGTCTGGGGGACAATCCACCGGACCCGGCGCTGTTCTGATCCCCTCTCGATATCGCGGCGTACTGGAGACAGCGGTGAAGGACTTAAGTCTCACCATCCAGCCGCTGGACCACAAACCGGCCGGCGACGTGTACCAGCTCAAGCCCGTGCGCCTGGGCATGTACCAGCCCTGGACCTCCAGCATGCACGAGGGCTGGAGCCGGTGGATTCTGGAGCAGTATGGCTTCCCCTATAACCTGGTCCACGATGCCGAAATCAGGGCGGGGAATCTGGCCGATCGGTATGACGTCATCTACATTCCCGACATCCAGGCCGAAGGCATCCTCAAGGGTCGTGAGGAGGGTACGGCTCCTCCCAGGTACACCAGCGGTATCGGAAGCAAGGGGCTGACCAACCTGAAGCAGTTTGTGGAAGCCGGCGGCGCTCTCATCGTGATGGATTCGGCGTCTGACCTGGTCATCGGTGAATTCGGCCTGCCCGTGGCCAACACACTGAAGAAGATGGATCGCAAACAGTTCTACTGCCCTGGATCCATACTCGCGTCGCAATTCGATACATCGCATCCCGTTGCCTACGGCATGAATCCAGATGGAGCATGTTTCTTCGCTCGGAGTCCGGCCTACAAAGTCATCCCAAATTTTCAGGTGAAGGCAGATGTGGTGGCAAAGTATCCTGCCAGGCATATCCTGAAGAGCGGGTACCTGTTGGGTGAGGAGGCTATCGCCAACAAGGCCTCTGTGGTGGATGTGCCTGTCGGCAAAGGACGCGTCATCCTCATCGGATTCGATGCTTTGAATCGGACCTACGCTCACGCCACGTACCAGATCCTGTTCAATGCGATCTTCTACGGCGGCGCAACCACGGCACAGTATTGAAATATTGCGGAACACATCAGCATCAGACTGGACGGATGTGTTTCGATTTGGGAAACGTCTCTTCATGACTGACGACGCCTACATCACCGTGAGTGGACGATCCTCTTCAGAGATTAAAGTGAAAGGATCGCGATTCATCGCACACGTCGCTCCGGCGGCCTCACAGGAGGACGCCGAAACCATCATCGCAGAGTTGAAGAAGACCTGGCACGACGCCACCCACAACTGTTTCGCCTATCGTGTGGGGACAGGTGATACGTCGCGCTTTCGGTACAGCGATGACGGGGAACCTGGCGGAACAGCAGGCCGGCCCATCCTCGAGGCGATGGATGGGCGCGGCCTGACTCACCTTGTCTGCGTGGTGACGCGATACTTCGGCGGAATCAAACTGGGAACCGGTGGTCTGGCGCGCGCCTACGCCCGGGTCGCCTCCAGGGCGCTTGATGAAGGCAAGCGCATGACTGTTCACATCGAAGAAAGTGTACGCATCGCCTTTGAATACAATCTGACCGGCTCTGTCATGGCGCTCATTGAAGCATTTGGAGCCCGCATCGAGACAGCCGACTACGGCGAAAAAACCGTGCTTTGCGTCCGGATTCGCCGATCAAAAATCGAAACATTTTACCGCGAGCTAAAAAACCGGACAGCCGGCCGGGCTGATATCACATGTGAGGAGGACTGAGACTATCTATTTCGCACTCCTATTGATCACATTCTTCCTCTCAGCTTTCTTCTCCGGAACTGAGACAGCATTGATATCAACCAGCCGTATCAAGCTGGAGATCTTGGTCAGGCGGAACGTTCACAGCGCCAGGCAAGCCCTTGCGTTTATCGAAGACCCGGAACAGTTTCTCGCCACAACTCTTGTAGGCAACAACATCGCAATGGTCGCAGCCTCATCCCTTCTGGCTCTCTATCTTAAGCCCTACTTGAACGGTTTTCTCATCACTGCAGTCAGTTCACTGGCTCTCCTTTTCTTTGGTGAAATCCTCCCAAAGTCCATCGCCCGCGACAAGGCCATGACATACACGATTCGCGCCACCTATCTGCTTCGCCCCTTCTCCACCCTTTTTTATCCGCTGATTTGGAGCGTCATGCGCATATCCCAGTTTCTTCTCTACGTGTTTGGATTGCGTCAAAACAGCGTCAAACAATTCTTCACGCGTAAAGACCTCGAATTGCTGACCCGAGAAGGCGAAAAGGTCGGCCTGGTGGCGCCGGAAGAACGGAGTCTCATTTCAAGAATGATTCTGAGGGGGAACCAAAAAGTCAGGGAGGTCATGATTCCGCGGACTGACATCACAGCCGTCAAGCTGAAGAAATCGGTCAACGAAGTAGTCAAACTCTTCGAAAGAACCGGCCATTCCCGGCTGCCTGTCATCGGCAAGTCGATGGACCATGTTGTGGGCATAGTCACGGCGCGCGACATCATGCTTGAAAAACCGGCAGCTCTCAAAGACATTCTCAGGGACGTCTATTTCGTCCCTGATACCGCCAGGATCGCACAACTCTTCACCAGTATGCAGGACCGTGGTAACGGACTGGCCATTGCTGTGGATGAATACGGGGGCACCGCCGGCCTCATCACCATGGAAGATATTGTTGAGGAATTTTTTGGGGATATTTATGACGAATTCGACGAAGAAGACTCTCTATACCGCAAAATTACGCCGCAGCAAATCGATGTCAAGGCCCAGATCCATGTATCCGAACTGAATGAGCGTTTTCACTTGCAGCTCCCCGAAGGTGAATATCATACCCTGGGGGGATTTCTGATGGATCAGCTGGGCCACATCCCCAAACGGGGCGAACGACTGCTCTGGACAACGTGCAAGCTGATCGTTCTATCGGCATATCGGAAAAAGGTCAACTGGGTGCGAATCATCCGGAAGGAGTGAGGTCACAACTTGATCGATATGCTGGAAAAAATGCAAGCGCGTTTATCAAACGCCAAGCGGCTGCTTATTGTGCTGCACGACAATCCGGATCCTGACGCCATTGCCAGCGGCTGGGCGCTGAAAATGCTTGCCGAATCGACGTGGAATCTCGGAGCCGTTATTGCCTATGGCGGGCTCATCGGCAGGGCGGAAAACCGGTCACTGGTGCGTGTGCTCAAAATCCCGCTCAAATCCGTCTCGCGGATACGCTTCACAACATCCGACCGCATCGTCATGCTCGACACTCAACCTGGCAACCGGAACCACTCACTGCCTTCGGGACAGAAATGCCACATCTGCATTGACCATCATCCCCGTCGCCGACGGCACAACGCTGATCTGACCTTCATCGACACAGACGTTGGCGCCACAGCCACCCTGCTCATCAAACTGCTCCAGAACGCCGGAATCAATCCAGGAACCAGCCTGTCCACTGCTCTCGCATACGCCATCAGGTCGGAAACACAGGATTTGGGACGCGAAGCATGTAACCGGGACATTCAGGCTTATCTTTGGGTTTATCCCAAGGCCAGCATGAGGAAGCTGGCCAGCATCACCAATCCCAAATTGTCGCGCGCTTACTTTACAATTTTGGCCGATACCCTGACGCGAGCCCGGGTCTACCGCAACATGATCTGCGCCCATCTCGGCGATGTCCCGTACCCGGACGCCGCCGCCGAAATGGCCGACTTTCTGCTTCAGCACCAGCGCATCGGCTGGACCCTGTGCACCGGGCGGTTCGAGAAGGAACTTCTCATCTCGATTCGCGCGTCCAATCCCAAAGCCCGGGCCGGCAAGCTGATCCAATCCATTGTCCCAGATCCATTCAGCGCGGGAGGACACGACACCTTTGCCGGGGGCAGGATGACGACACAAGGATTGACCGCCGACGCCATCCGTATGATGGAAGAAGATCTTACCCGGAAATTCGCCCAGCGGTTGGGGCATCCAAATCCGGACTGGAAACCACTGCTGAACACACCAGCCGAAATGAATTAATCATCCTTCATCAAGTGACGGCAAAGAATGCCGGACGTTTCGTCATTCCTCCTCGTGCACAAGTAACAACCATCCCTTACCCATGGTGATCGGAATGTTTTCACCCATGTGGAATCGTCTCGCCTCCTGAAAATTCTGCACGGCCGGCGCTTCGAAAACAGCGCATTTCAGATCCAGACCCAGCGCCTTCCAGTCGATAGCAAGGCGGACCGATACGTCGCTGTCTGCCCAGCTCGCCAGCGCAATCAGTGTCTTCCCTTTCTGTACATAAGCTGTGGCCAGCACATCGTCATGATCGGTGCGGACAGGACATGTTTCGGCCCAATATCCGATCATCCGGCTGTTTTGGATCCCGAAATCATCCCAAACCTTCCAGATCGGCCGGGGATCTCCGGCCCAGGGCAGACGGCTGGTCATGCCGAACACCATGCCCCGCCACGGATTACCGCCGTCCTGCAGCATCTCACCCATCAATCCGAATGGGATGCCCGCCATCTCCGTCATCCAGAAATCGGGGGACGCATTGTAGTCGAAATACTCGCCGAACCAGAGCCGGTTGATGTACGGAAAATGTTCGAGGTACAGATTGGCGCTGTTGGCGAATCCGTCGCGCGGATTGTACTGGTTTGCCGAGTGCAGGTCGATGAGCGCTCCAAACCGGTTTCCGTCAAGAATGCGACGGACGCGCTGCATCACGGTTCTGTCGAAAGCCACATCATCGATGTACAGCCCGTCAATTCCCGTGTGCTGGACCACCCAGTTAAGTCCCTCCAGATAGTAGTTGTGCCACCGCGACACGCCGCTGTTGATCACGGCCGCATCGTTCAGATCGGGCACAAGCCACCCTGCGATGTAATTCTGTTCCAGATGCTCCTGCAGCCACGAGAAGCCGCCTCCGTCTCCCGGCGCCAGGATCTCATCACCCAGGCTGAACAGGGCGAACAGCTCCGGCGCAATATTGGACAGCTCCCGCACCGTGTAGTAAATCTTCATTTTCATACCCCGCTGGTGGACCGAATCCGCATAGGCCTTCATGGCCTCGGGCCGCATGAACGGGTAATTGATGAAGGGATTGACTTCCGTGGCGTGGTGCACGTTGATGGTGTTGGCGCCCGTCTCGGCGATGGTCTCCACCGGTTCGAACCGGTGGAAATACCGGTCGCGCCACTGACCGGCCGTGTCCAGCGCTTTGAACGGCGTGATCAGAAGGCGGAAGAAAAAATGGAGCGTCTGGCCCCGGCGGATGGTGCGCGGACCGGAGAAAGCGGAGAGAAGGACCGTGTACGCATCGGTTTCGTGAAGTCGGGAACCACCCTTGCCCTCGTTGAACCACGATGGCGGCATGTGGAGCGGCTTCAGTTGATAAAAATTGGTGTTCAGCGGCCGGACGTAGTTGGTGTCCCGAAAACTAACTTGGAGCCCCGCATTCACATCGCCCACCCACACGCCGTCCTGGTTTTTTTTCACATCCCACGTCCAGTCGAAAGACGGGGGACGAAAACCGCCTTTCCGGCCCATGCCCATCATGTACCGCGCCACGTCCCGCTTCATGGGAATCTCGAGTCGGATGTCACGCACCTCCGTGGTGTGGGACGCTGTCACAGCCAGGTCGAACTCGATGCATCCGTCAAATTCCATCCGCGCCTGGCAGGTCATCCGGAGGAGGTCTGAATCAGTCCGTGCTTCCCACACGACTGCGCCGTCGCTCTGATGGATGAAACGAAGTCCACGGCTGCGCTGCCGGAGCCGGTCGCCGCTTGTGTCCGTGATAACGAGGCGGATTGGTCCGGCCAGCATGTCTCGCGCGTCGCTGGACAATCCGGTCATCTCCTGCGTAAACAGACTCTGGATCTGTTCAGGCAGGCCCGTCTCGCCCAGGATGACGTTGCGCCCCAGACAACGGACCGTGTCGCCTTCCACCCCCAGCGGCGTGAACGGGGGAACAATACCGCCGTCTGAGGCGATGCGGGAGTTCAGCCACCGCAGGCGGGAATGCCGCCAGGGCTCGTCATCGCCCGCGTCTTCGCGGACGCGCTCGGACACGTCAATCTCCAGCCGGATTGTTTGTCCGGGCATGCCGGACGGCGTCACGGCCACATCGCCTTCGTACCGGCCCGGAGCCAGGTCCCGTGGAATCTGCACGCCCATCCACAGCGGCTGGACGCGCCCCTTCGGAACCTGGACAATCTTGTCCATGGGCCGTCCCAGCCAGTCGATGCCGCCGGTGTTAAAACAGGTGAATGCCGACGCAGGAACGCTGGCGCTCCCATCGGCTCGGACCAGTTTCGAAAACCGGACCTCAATGTCGTCAATCACAGCCCGGGCAGCGAACACGCCGACCTGAAACGCGTAGAATTCACCCCGGTCAGCCTGGCCCGTGAATTGTTTACGGACGCCCTTTTGAATCCACCTGAAAGGAAGATCGCGCGTCATCCGGATGGGATATCTTCGGTCTTCGGGAAAGAGAAGGAATGCGTTTTTCGGATGGGCGTCCAACAGGTCGGCCATCTCCTGTGCCGTGGCGATCACTTCCATCGGATAGAAACTGTTAAACGCGTCGATGGACTGAATCTGGACAACCTGGGCCTCGGGCAGCTTCCGCCACGCAGTATCGGACACATCCTCACCGGACAGACCGTACCGCTCGAGCCACGACGCCTCGGCTGTGCGCTCCGGCTCCCGGTACGTGACTTTCGGATAATTCCGGCTGCCCGACGAAACATACGCCATGTGGTAGACGAAGTAAGTCCCGGGACCGGACACAGGCTGGAACGCCACGTCGCCGAAAGCCCGTTTAATGCGGACCGGACGAACATTCATGACGCGCCGCCCGGTTTTTGCGTCGACAACCAGAACCAGCTTCTTCTCCGGATCCGCATCCCGACGCCGCCACGGGATGTGTGCCCGAACAGCACCGCCAGTCTCGGAGACCTGAAGAACAACGCGGTGATTCCCCAGCGAATCAGCGTTCCACGCGCCGACGCCCCAGAACGAGGCATCGGATGCATCCTGACCGGCTGCGCTGAACCTCGCCAGAAGCAGTAAACCTGTGAGTAAAACGATCCAACAGCATGATGTGGTTCTCATGATCTGATCCTTATTTATCATTGTCTCGGACAAATACCCGTTTGCTGAGGCAGGGGGATGTGAACGCCCCGTATCAAAAATAGTGTCCCGCAATTTCCAGAATCTCCACAGCCAGTCGCGCCTCCAGGTCGTTTCCCGCTGAAACCGGCTCACTGATCGGTAGATCGGACGCACTCTCTCCGTTCGGGCTTTGGAGCCATTCCTCCACCATTCTGGGAATCGTGCTCTCCGGCTGCGCCGCCTTCCAGCGGATCAGTAGCTCCCCTGCTTCTTCTCTTCGTTCCGCCTCCCGCATCGCCACAACGCCTGCCAGCGCACCAATGCCCCAGTCATCCGGATGGGCGCGGGTGTACGCGGCAATCCGGTTCAGCGCGTCGTGGACCGCAATCCGATCACCGGATATGGATCGGCAGGCCGCCTCCAGCAAATCCTCCACCCGTTCGTCGGGATCGTACGGCCGGCCCACGCCCAGATTCTCTGGCCACAGTCGCGCTCTCCGGATCAAATCTTTCGCGCTTGTAAAATCCCCCTCCTTCATCCGCTCCAGAACTGAAAACAGACAAGCCAGTCTGTATGTTTCCCTTCCGGCCCGGGCACCCTCATGGGGAAGAATTGTAAGATGCCGGAGAATGGAGAGGCACTCGGCATTCCGGCCGGATCGGAGCATGGCCTCGGCGCACACTTGCTGCAAGACCGCGTGATCCGGAAACCGCCGCGCAGCTCTGAAGGCTACTCGACACGCCTGTTCGAAATCCTCCATCCTTGTATGGATGCGGATCAGCGCCCTGTGCGCGCGCCAGGCTTCGCCGTCGAGCGCAAATGCGCGGCAAAAGTCTTCAAGAGCGCGCGTGGGTTCTTTCTCTTCGCGGAACTGTCCTCGCGTCAGGTAAAACAGTGCCCAGTCCGGCGCAT
>CAZDVF010000080.1:0-9564 GCA_964508725.1 uncultured bacterium
TGTGCTGAAACGAATACTACCTTTAAAAAATACAGCAATATCTGTTGTTCCTCCACCGATATCGATTAAAATCGAACCGAGATCGCGCTCAACCTGGTTCAAAACTGCAAAGGATGAAGCAATTGGTTCCTCCCTGGTATATTGGGTAAACGTTTTCATAAAAAAACCGACTTGCTTATGACGATAGACGCCGTCCAAATAAAAATCAAGTCTGTACTGAGAGAGATATTCCTCTTTTTCAGCATCGTCATAAAACTGCAATCCATAAAATGGCGACGATTTTCGAACTTGCAGCAATCCCCATTTCGTGTCGAGGTTGCCGTTAAATTCGATCTTGTCTTCATCCTCTTCAGGTATATCGAAATCATATTCCTGCGACCATAAACCGACGGCTCCATAAATACAAAGCCCGATGATAAGAAACCTTATTATGCGCTTCATCGCAATTCACTCAGTCTCGATAAATAGTCAAGCGTGAACACTTCATCAGGGAACTCGCGGAGTTTCATTCTGGAAAATATCATCAAAGAGCGATAACCCTGATACAACGGGCTGGTCGTTTCAACAACCGCGGGCCGCATGATTCCGTCGCCAAAATTCTTGATATTTTTGAATTCCAGTGTTTTTATCAACGTGCCGGACGCGGCATAGCATTCGACCTTTGTCACAACAATATTCTTTTTCTCAACCCACATTTTCAGCTTGTCATAAGCCACTGTACGGGTCCTGGCTTTAAGATCTAAAATATATTCCGATTTGTTCTGCTCCAGTATGGCCGCGTCATATTCGACGGAATAATCGAGACGCATGATATCGGCGTTGTTGAAGACGCCGCCAACCACAGACTGCATGCTGGTAATCCGGATTGGTCTTCCTACATTGGGAATATAGAGCCACATGTTGTCGCCAAGACGCAGGGTGGCCCGTCCCTTTTCACTGGCGGGAGAGACATAAAGCATGGCGACCTTGTCTTTCCCTTTCTTCACAGTAAAAAAGATAAATTCCTTTTGACTGCCGTCGGGCTCCTCATTGATGAGCTTTCGGTAGGATTCAAAGGATGCGGGCTGGAGATTCTCGTCCGCTTTTTTAAGAATTTCATTGCCGTCGTTCTCTTGCGCCCATATGACAGATGAGATGAAAAAGAATATCAGGAAACGAGAAAATTTATTTTTGCACATTTTTTACTCCGGTTACTTTTTTATAATTGTTTCCACGATGTCTTTTGTAATAACTGCATATTCCTTCATCATTTATTCCCTTACACATGTCTTAAGGCCTCGACCGGCTGCATCCTAGATGCCTTAAACGCCGGCTGGAGGCTGGATATAATGGCGATGAAGATCACAATCAGTGAGACTGTCAATAAATCCGCCGGTGCGATAGAGGTCTCCAGGAGAAGATTTTTCATCCTGCCAAAGGAGAAATGGAATCTGGCGAGATTGATTAAAAGTAGAGCGAGCACACCGATGATGTTACCGATAATTGTGCTGATGATTGCCAGAGAAAAACCTTCGGCCATGAAGAGCCAGAGTATTTTTGACGGCAGAGTGCCAATGGCTGAAATGGTGCCGATCTCGCTGACACGTTCATACACTGACATCATCATGACGTTTAAGATACTGACGAGTACAATGGAAATGAGAATGATTTTAACGGTTATGATTAGTAAATCAACGATAGCGGCAATGGTCGAAAATGGGGACAAGTCTGCCCAGGTATGCAATTCAAAAACCGGTTTGTCCTGCTTGTTTTTAAATTGAGATAATTCCCCGCCAAGCCGCTCATTCAATTCGTCCAGTTTATCCGGATTTTTCAGGCGGATGACGACTTCATTGATTTCGTTGCCGGATATCCGCAGCAAGGTTTTTGCGTCATCGAGATGCACGAAGCCATCACGGCCAGATGGCCCCAACAAACCTTCGATGACATGGGATACAGTGAGGCTCACGCCATTGACGGAACCATCCTTGTTGTTGGCGACAAGGACCACCTCATCTCCGGCCTTGAGCTTTAAACCATTGGCCAGATTTTCGGGGATGATGACTTTGCCCTGCTCAATAAATTTAGCGGGATCTGGAATCTCTCCCTTAATTCGATCCACCAATCGGGGACAGGCGCTATTTTCCATCTTCGGCTCCACCGCCGTCAACCGAATATTGGTGGTTTCCCGAAAGTTGCTGAGCATGGCGCCAAATTTAATACGATATGAATAGGCCTCGATCATGTCTGACTGTTTTTCAAAAAGGGTTTCGAGCCGTTGGATGTTTTTTTCATTCATGTTCAGATGCAAGGGCAGGTTGTCGATGGAGCTGACATATCCTTTCTTATGGATTTGTAAATGCCCCAGCATCGAATCCGTGATAGAGCCGATCATCATGCTTTTAAAGGAGACCGAAACTCCTGAAAAAACAATTACCAGAACGATCCCGATCACAATCAACAGCGATGTCATTAAAGTGCGTCTTTTATATCGAAGCAAATTTCGAATAGCTATCTTGAAAATGTTTTTCATTTTTTTGTCCTCTTAATATGATTTTAGGGCGCCACAATTTTCTTGTCCACGAGTTTCCCGTCTTCAAGTGTATAAACGATTTCCGCTTCCTTGACGATCTTGGGATCATGCGTCGAGAAAATAAATGTCGTTTTAAAATCCTGCTGCATCTGCCGCATCAACTCAATCACTTTAAAAGCCGAAGCATGGTCCAGGTTGGCAGTGGGCTCATCCGCCAACACCAGTTTGGGATCGGTGACGAGCGCCCGGGCCACGGCGACCCGCTGGCTTTGTCCGCCCGAAAGCTGTGAAGGATATTTATCCTTTTGATCGGCCATGCCGACCGCTTCCAGATAGCGCATAATGTTTCCCTTGCGCTTTTTTGCCGGTATATTTTGCACCATGATCAGCGGATATTCCACGTTTTCATAGGCAGTCAATACTGGCAGCAAATTGAAATTTTGAAAGATGAAACCGAGATGCCGGCCGCGAAACTGTGCTGCTTCCTTATTGGAGAAAGGATTCACTGGCGTACCGTTTACAAACACCTCACCGCCAGAAGGCTTGTCAAGACAGCCAATGAGATTGAGTAATGTTGTTTTACCGCTTCCGGATGGACCGACAAACGAGACGAATGACTGTTTATCTATTTCCAGTTCAATATTCCGCAAGGCCTGAACGGACATTTCTCCCATTGGATATTTTTTTGAGACTTGTTTTAATTCGACTAAAGACATTTTTTTCTTCTCCTGTGGTTAGTAAATCATTTTTTAACCTACCATATAGTATTACAAGTAAAATATTATTTTCCATTCACCATTCAGCGACTAAGAGTCAAAGGCTCCAAGTTTATATCTATCTGAGAGCGGCATTCACTACACGGGGCTTCTATTTATCCTTTTTGTGTACTCTTCCGCCTTATGCCGCACGATGCGGCCGTCCACCATGTAGATGACGTCTTCAGCGATGTTGGTGGCCAGGTCGCCAATGCGTTCCAGATGACGCGATGTGTTTAACAAATGGGTGAACACCTCGAGCTTGTCTGGTTCCTTGCAGATACCCTCCCGCACCTGATTGTACATCTCTCGGTTGATGGCGTCGACTTCGTCGTCCATCTTGAGCACTTTGCTTGACAGCGCTGTGTCCATGTTTACTAGGGAGTCGAGGCTTTTTTTCACCATATCCTTGACTTTCTTGGACATGGCGGGGAAATCGAAGGGGATGGCCACCCGGTCGTGCTTTGCCACGAAAATGGCCCGCTCGCTGATGTTGACGGCCAGATCGCCGATTCGCTCCAGATCGTTGTTGATCTTGAGTACGGCGATGATGAATCGCAGGTCGATGGCCACTGGCTGGTGCAGGGCCAGCAGTTTCAGACAATCTTCCTCCAGGTCCACTTCCATGTCATCGATTTGCGGGTCGCCGTCGATCACCTGACGCGCCAGTTTTTCATCACGCTTGTTGATCGATTCGACGGCCATATGTACTCGCTCTTCCACCACCGCGCCCAGTGTTAGAATGCTTTTTTTCAGCTTTTCAATTTCTCTCTGTAACCGGTATGGCATGGTCGGCCTCCAATCTATATGCTCCTTGATCCTATTATGGTTTTACGAGTTTGTTTCCTACGGCCCAATTAGGATATATGTTATGTCTGGCCTAAGATAACAGGTTGAAACTGCAAATTCAAGTCCCTAAAATGATTTAACCAAATCCTAACACGATCTTGACAATCTCCTAACAGACCGATGCTAATTTGGAGTCGAACAAAGCGATAGTGCTATGCAGTATCCACAGAGTCATGCACAGTTTCTCTCACGCAGATGAGAGGATGCGCAAACACTACCAAGGGAGGAACGTTCATGAACGTGATGAGAATCGCTATCATTTTGGCAGGACTGGTTTTTTGTGTCGCCACTCAAGGATCATTCGCACAAACGACCACAACCATCAAGGGAGTTGTTTTCTCGGATTATTTCTACAGCATGAAGAACAATGATTCGGCTGTCAAGGGGCAGAATGGTTTTCAATTCCGCCGCGTGTATTTCACAGTTGAGAACGCCATCACATCCAACATCAAAATGCGGTTTCGTCTGGACGCCAAACATGATAAATTCGGAAGCACAGAAAAGATGCGCCCTTTCCTGAAACATGCTTATCTGGCGTGGAGCAATCTGATTCCCAATCACACCCTCTATCTCGGTTTGGCGGAAACCAACGCATTCAAGAATGCCGAAGGTTACTGGGGATACCGCTCCATCGCCAAGACCATTCTCGATCTGAACAAGATTGTCTCGTCCGCGGATATGGGATTGGCCCTGAAGGGTGATCTGGGCAAATTCGTGCATCACTGGCTGACGATTCAGAACGGCACGGGATATGGTTCATCGGAAGTGGATAAGTACAAGCGCATCGGGTACGCATTCTGGCTGACGCCGCTTAAGGGGTTGATTGTTGAAGGGTACGCCGATTACGAAAAGCAAGATCCGGCGACCGGCACTTTCAGCGCTGCGCGCGATTATTTCCATAGTACCGGGTATTCGACGCTGAAAGCGTTTGTGGGATACAGCTCGCCCTGTTTCACTGTCGGAACCGAACTCTTCGCTCGCACCAATCGTGAATCGGGCGCAACAGACGCATCCGGTCTCACGCGAACCGATGTTCGCAAGCAGGGGATTTCGGTCTTTGCCATGTGGATTACACCGAGCCCGAAACTCAAGGTGTTCGGCCGGTACGATTATTTTGATCCCAACGCAGACGACGCGGTCTTCACCGGTGCGGCGCAAAACGGAGCCTGTGACGAACGCACGGATATTATCGCCGGATTTGACTACATCCCGACAGCCAAAGTGCACATTATGCCCAACATCTGGATCACATCGTACACGCAAAACGGATTGAAAAACGATGTGACGGCGCGGGTGACGCTTTATTACAACTTTAACAGCGGGAAGATCACAATCTAACACCAATGTCCGAATTTGAACGGATAAGGAGACATCCATGAAACGGTTCACCCTTTTATTTGTCATTACCATGTTGTTTTCCACGCAGCTTGCGGCGCAGGATTTTATTCAGATCAAGGGCTCAGACACGCTAATCAACCTGGTGCAGCGTCTGGCCGAGGTCTACATGGAAGAGAATCCCAACACAGCTATCGCGGTCACTGGTGGCGGATCGGGCGTAGGGATCGCCTCACTCATCGCCGACCGGATCCAGATCGCCAATGCTTCCCGCCTGATGAAAGGCAAGGAGAAGTCGGCCGCTAAAGAGAACGACGTTGTTCCCTACGAGATCGTGGTGGGCATCGACGGGTTATCCGTCATCACCCATTCCGACAATCCCGTCAAGAGTCTGACCGTCGAGCAGATCGGCGCCATCTTCCAGGGCAATATCACCAACTGGAACGAGGTCGGCGGGCCTGAACAGGCGATTTCCCTCTACGGTCGGCAAGCCAATTCTGGGACGTATGTCTTCTTCCAGGAGCACGTTCTGGGCAAAAAAGACTACTCCCAAAAAATGAAACGGATGAACGGAAACGCCCAGATTGTGGAGGGCGTCATCGCAGACAAAGCCGGCATCGGGTACGTGGGCATCGGATATGTGTTTAACGACAAGGGAGAGGTGCGGGACGGATTGACTGTTCTCTCCGTTGCTCCTGAGGCAAACGTCGATGCGGTCACACCGCTCGATCCTGAGAATGTCAAATCGCGCAAATATCCCATTGCCCGGGCGCTGTATCAGTACGTCAACGGAAAGCCCAAAGATGCGGTCAAGGCGTTCATTGCGTTCGAGCTGGGTCCCAAGGGTCAGAAAATTGTCGAGGAGATGTCGTTTTATCCCGTGTCTGGCGATTATCTGAAACAGAACCAGAAGGCGGGATTCGAATGATATATCAGGATGCATCGGATGAAATCATTACACAATAGCGCCAGATGGAGGCTGGCGAAAGAGAAGGGGATCGAAACGTTTTTCCTCTCAAATGGCCTGTTTGCGATCATTGTCCTTCTGGGTATTTTTTCGCTTCTCTTGATCGAGGGTCTGCCTGCGTTTCGGGAGTTGGGTCTGGGTGAATTCTTCCTGAGCGCTCACTGGGATCCCACATCATTCGAAAAAGAATCGTACGGTATCCTGGCTATGGTGGTCAGCACACTCATGGTGACCCTGGGCGCCATGGCCATCGCTGTGCCGGTGGGCATCGCCTGCGCGGCCTACATTGCCGATGTGGCCAGCCCCAGGATGCGTGAAATCATCAAGCCGGTGATCGAAGTGCTGGCCGGCATTCCGTCGGTGGTTGTCGGTTTTTTAGGCATCATCGTCATTGGTCCGATCATTGCCAAGATGTTCGGCACGAGCCACGGCCTGAACGCCATCAACGGATCGGTCCTTCTGGCCGTCATGTCTCTGCCTACCATCATCAGTATCTCTGAAGACGCCATTGGTTCGGTTCCTTCTGAATTCAAGAGCGCCTCGCTGGCCCTTGGCGCTAACAGATGGCAAACCCTGATCCATGTGACCATTCCCGCAGCTCTCTCCGGAATCATCGCTTCGGTCATGCTGGGCATGGGCCGGGCCATCGGCGAAACCATGACAGTGCTTATGGCGTGCGGAAACGCTCCGGCCCTGCCTAGGGCCTTTACCGATCCGGTGCGGACCATGACTGCAACCATTGCCATCGAGATGGGTGAGACGGTGCAGGGGGGTATCCACTACCGGTCGTTGTTTGTCATTGCATTTGTCCTGTTTCTCATGACGTTTCTGGTTAATCTGGTGTCTGATCTTGTTCTGCAAAAAGTCCAGAGGATGAACAGATGAACGTTTCTGTGCGCACTGTTAAACAATTCTTTGGATTCTCGCTGCTTCGTCTGGCTGCACTGATTGTAGTGCTGGTCCTGGCGGCTATTATTTTTGATATTATTTCAAAGGGTATCAAGGTCATCGACTGGACATTTCTCACAGACAAGCCGCGGATGGGCGGGACTCAAGGAGGCATCTGGCCCGCCATTGTCGGGACGTTCTGGGTCAGCCTTGTCACTGTTATTTTTTCTGTACCCATCGGTATGTTTGCAGCCATCTATCTGAATGAATACGCCAGGCAGGGGCGGATCATCCGGCTCATTCGTCTGGCTATTCGGAATCTGTCGGGCGTGCCGTCCATCGTATACGGCCTATTCGGTTTTGCCCTGTTCACGATGATGCTCGGATTCGGATTGTCGGTCATTTCGTCTGGACTGACCTTGGGCCTTCTCACTCTGCCGTGGACCATTACGGCAAGCGAAGAAGCGCTAAAGACTGTGCCCATGTCGTACCGCGAGGGTGCCCTGGCCCTGGGCGCCACCAAGTGGCAGACCATCCGGACCAATGTGCTGCCCTACGCTGTGCCGGGCATGCTCACGGGTACGATTCTGGGTTTGGCCCGTGCCGCAGGAGAGACCGCGCCGATCCTTTTTACCGGCGTGGCTTTTGCGTATCCCATCCTCCACACGTTTCCTGCCGTGTTGACCAAGCAGTTCATGGCCTTGCCGTACCACCTGTTCATCATGTCTACCCAGCATCACGAAATCATCAAGGTGCGGCCGCTGGCATACGGTACGGCTTTGGTGCTGATCGTCCTCATTGTATCGATGAACATGCTGGCAGTCTGGATTCGATATCGATTCAGAAAGCGGTACAAGCGGGCATGACGGATCCAGAGCATCATGTGGCGGAACTAAAAGGATCGACAATGACAAACATCAAGATATATACCAAGGGATTTGATTTCTACTACGGATTGTTTAAAGCGTTGTCCGACGTCACGTTGGAAGTGGAGACCAACAAAGTCACGGCCCTGATCGGTCCATCGGGTTGCGGTAAATCCACCTTCCTGCGCTCGCTCAATCGGATGAACGACATCATTCCCGGAATCCGGGTCGAAGGCGAGGTAGTGCTGGACGGGCAGAATATCTACGAACATAGCGTCGATGTGGTGGATCTCCGGCGGCGCGTGGGCATGGTGTTCCAGAAATCGAATCCCTTTCCCAAATCCATTTTCGAAAATGTAGCTTACGGTCTTCGGATCAACGGTATGAAGAACCGGTCGCTCATTACCCAGCGGGTGGAAGAGAGTCTCACAGGCTCGGCTTTGTGGGACGAAGTGAAAGACCGGCTGGATAGTTCAGCAATGGACCTCTCCGGCGGTCAGCAGCAACGCCTTTGCATCGCGCGGGCTCTGGCTGTCAGGCCGGAGATCCTCCTTATGGACGAACCGGCCTCGGCGCTGGATCCCATTGCCACGCAAAAAATCGAGGAACTCATCTTCGAACTGAAGAAAGACTACTCCATCATCATTGTCACGCACAACATGCAGCAGGCTGCGCGCGTCTCAGATTACACAGCTTTTTTCTACCTGGGTGAATTAATCGAGTTCGGAGAGACGGATCACATTTTCACCAATCCCAAACAGAAAAAGACCGAGGATTATGTGACGGGGCGGTTTGGATGAGCGGTTCCGGATGCGGGCCGATCGGGATCATCAAACAAAACCAGCTTGCCTTCTCCAATTCTGATATCGATCCATTTTTCTACATCAAAATCGATGATTGCCACGCCGCACGTGGGCACATTGTCAAGGAGGACTCCGGTCAGACTGGACGCCAGCTTCGTTGTGTCGGGATTGTGCGCAACGATGCATGCGACATCAACAGACGCCGGCAAGCCTCGGATGATCTTCAGGATTTGCTCTGCTCCCTCCATGTACAGCGCCTGCCGGATGTCGATCCGGCCAATCGGGTATCCGATTGCATTGGCGATACGTTCTGCTGTCATGCGTGTGCGAACTGCAGGACTGGTCAGGATGTGGTCAAGCCTTATACCTCGTTTCTTCAGACGACGGCCCATCTCAGCTGCATCATTTTGACCTGATTCAGTCAGTGGACGATCTATGTCCGACACACCCTCCGGCCAATCAGCCCGGGCGTGGCGGATGAGGCAGAGGCGTTTGCAATCCATCCGAGCCGGGCTTGTTTTCAACATGCCGGGTCGTTGTATTTCCTGTGTGATGTCGGAGGATTGGCTCATTGTGCTTTCTGATTTTA
>CAZDVF010000081.1:0-9542 GCA_964508725.1 uncultured bacterium
AAAAGAAAACACGATTTCAGGCAATTGATTCCGAACTTCAGGGACTGGATGGAATGATACATGTGTTTGGCAAATGTATCGGCTGTCATGGATGCAGCCATATTTGCCCCATTTGCCATTGTGTTCTTTGTGATTTTGAATCCCATCTGTTCGATTCGGAAACATCCCTCGTCGAAGAGGAGCTTCTCAGGAAGGGTGGTGTCAGGCTGCCATTGGATACGGTCCTGTTTCAACTGGGAAGATTGAATCACATGAGTTTTTCATGCGTGGGCTGTGGGATGTGTACCGAGGTCTGTCCGGCCGGGATTCAGGTGGCAGATATTTTTACACGAATCGGGGAAGAGACAGCAGGGATTTTTGACTATCTGCCTGGAAGGAATGTGGAGGAACCGGTGCCGGTTACTGTCTATAAAGAGAAAGAGTTGTCTACTCTGGGCGAAGAGTAAGAGGGTAGTCATCTCAGGATATTTGCAAAAATAAAAGTTGAAGGGGAAGGATCATGGGAAAAGAATTTACTCCCAAAATTATCGGTTTTCTCTGTAAATGGTGCACCTATTCCGGTGCTGATCTGGCGGGAACCAGCCGATTAAAATACCCACCATCCATTCTGCCCATTCGGGTGATGTGCTCGAGCCGTGTCAATCCTGTTTTTCTGCTTAAATCCTTTTTAGGAGGTGCTGATGCGGTCTTTGTGGGGGGATGTCATCCGGGTGATTGTCATTATCAGGCTGGGAATTATCATACACGACGCCGTTTTGCCATTTTTAAAAAGGTGTTTGATACCCTGGATTTAGAAACGGAGCGATTGAAATTATCGTGGATATCGGCTTCTGAAGGACCGAAATTTGCCCGGACCATCCAGGAATTTACTGAACAAATCAAGATCCTAGGAGAAAATCCGACCAAGAAGAAGATATTCCTTTAATCACCTTACAGATGATGAGGGTTTTATGAAGATTCACGAGTATCAAGCTAAAGAATTGATGGCGCGTTTTGGCATTCCTGTTCCACAGGGGAAAACCGTTGATACGCCCCATGACGCCGATTTAATCGCAGCTGAAATTGGTAAAAGAGTCGCCGTAAAAGCACAGATACATGCCGGAGGACGTGGCAAAGGGGGCGGCATCAAGCTGGCTGAATCATCAGCTGACGCCAGGAGACGGGCTGAAGAGATTATTGGCATGACTCTGGTCACACATCAGACTGGACCGCAGGGCAAACTGGTCCGGAAAGTATTGGTGGAAGAGGCGCTCCAAATCGAGAAAGAGCTCTATCTCGGTATGGTCATTGACCGCGAGACCTCGCAAGTTGTTCTCATCGCGTCCGAGGAAGGAGGTGTTGAAATAGAAGTAGTGGCCGCCGAAAGGCCTGAAAAAATCCTTAAAATCTTTATCGATCCCCGGGTTGGATTGCAGCCTTTTCAGACCCGGCAGCTGGCATTTGGACTCCATCTTCCTTCATCCGTCATGCGCGACGCCACAAAACTCATCACCAATCTCTATCGGCTTTTCATCGAAACAGATGCGTCATTGGCGGAAATCAATCCTCTGGTCATAACCCGAGACGGACGCATCCTGGCCGCTGACGCCAAGGTCAATTTTGATGACAATGCTTTGTCTCGTCATGCTGATATTTTGGCTCTGCGCGACCTCAACGAGGAGGAGCCCACTGAAATCGAGGCCTCTGAGCATAACCTCAGTTATGTGAAACTGGACGGCAATGTCGGCTGCATGGTTAACGGCGCCGGCCTGGCTATGGCAACCATGGACATTATCCAGCTGCACGGCGGCATGCCGGCCAATTTTCTCGATGTCGGAGGCGCTGCCTCGGCTGAACGGGTTGAACAGGCGTTCCGCATTTTGTTGTCCGATCCCAATGTCAAGGCTGTGCTTATCAATATTTTTGGCGGCATCGTGCGGTGCGACAGGGTGGCCAACGGCGTGGTTGAAGCGGCCAAACGGCTGAATGTCCAGGTGCCCATTGTCGTCCGTTTGGCGGGAACAAATAGCGAGATGGCGGCGGACATTCTCGACAACTCGGGCCTTAAATTTACTGTAGCGAAAGATCTGGGCGATGCAGCACAGAAGGTTGTGGCAACGGTGAACGTGTAGGCAAGAGGCAATGGGCAAGAGTGGTTGTGTTGATCTATCAATCCATAGCCAATTGGCTGATTGCCCAAGAAATCCAATGGATTTGAATTGTGATTCCATACAAGCAAGAGGATTTTTCTTATGAGTATTCTTGTTGATGATAAAACCAGAGTGGTGGTTCAGGGGATTACTGGCAGTGAAGGAACGTTTCATACCAAACAGATGATGGAGTATGGCACACAGGTTGTGGCTGGTGTCACGCCGGGCAAAGGCGGTCAGGTTCACGAAGGCGTGCCCGTGTTCAATACAGTGGCAGATGCAGTGCGTGAAACCGGCGCCAACACATCGGCCGTATTTGTTCCCCCGGCTTTCGCAGCCGATGCGGTGATGGAAGCTGCCGAAGCGGGCGTCCGGCTTGTCGTGTGTATCAGCGAAGGTATCCCCACCATCGACATGGTGAAGGTAACGACATTCCTGCAGGGCAGAGATGTCCGCCTCATCGGGCCAAACTGTCCCGGCATCATCACGCCTGGCAAATGCAAGATCGGCATCATGCCGGGATTCATCCACGCCCCCGGGCGGGTTGGCGTGATCTCACGCAGCGGAACGCTGACCTACGAGGCTGTAGACCAGCTCACGAAAGAGGGATTGGGGCAGACCACATGCATCGGTCTGGGCGGCGACCCCATCATCGGAACCCGTTTTGTCGATGCCCTGAAGCTGTTTAAAGATGATCCCCAAACCGAAGGTGTGGTCATGATCGGGGAGATCGGGGGGACTGATGAAGAAGCGGCTGCAGCGTACATCAAAGCTGAATTCAACAAACCGGTGGTCGCTTTCATCGCCGGGGCAACAGCTCCTCCTGGCAAACGGATGGGCCATGCAGGAGCCATCATCGCCGGAGGCAAGGGTACGGCCAAAGAGAAGGTCGCCGCGTTGCGAGGCGCTGGTGCGACTGTAACCGAATCACCGGCAACAATCGGTCAAACCATGAAAAAGATCCTTGAAAGATAATCGTCAGATGTCCATGCACGAACAAAAGAGCCCGATGCTGCCCCAGTTTCCCGGTTGCTTTGTCTGTGGAGCGGACAATCCCAAAGGATTGAACCTCCGATTTGACGTTACCAGCACGGGTTCTGATGTGCGTTTTACAGCCGAGCCAACGCACGCCGGTTATTCCGATGTGGTCCACGGCGGGATTATCAGCGCGCTGCTCGACGAAGCCATGATTTGGGCCTGTTACGGCGCAACGGGGCGGTTCGGAGTGACGGCGGAGTTGAAAATTCGGTTTCGCAAACCGGTCAAAGTTGGCGTCCCATGTCATGTTTATGGTGAAATGACCGACAATCACAGTAAAATATGGACAGCAACAGCTCGAATTATTGACGAGATGAATATGGTTCTGGCCGATGGGAAGGGGCGTATTTTCCCAGGCAATCCTGTTAATCACAACGCATAAAGATAGATGAAAGGATGCACCATGGAAAAGGTGGACGCAAAATTAATGATAGACATCGTAGGCGCCGAGAACGTCCATAGTGATCCGGCAGATTTGTACGTTTATGGATCGGATTCGTCAGTACACGAAGCATCAGCGTGGATCGTTATCAGACCAACGGCCGTCGAACAGGTTCAAAAAATTGTCCGGTATGCCAACACAAATAAAGTTCCGATCGTTGCCCGCGGTTCCGGCTCGGGCATGTCAGGTCAGGCTGTGCCGATCAGGGGCGGGATTGTCCTTGATATGAAGAAAATGAACAAGGTTCTCGAAATCAATCTGGCTGACACCTACTGCAGAGTCGAAGCCGGAGTGGTTGACGATGACCTCAACAAAGCGCTCAAACCGTACGGCGTGCTCTATCCCGTGGCTCCTGCATCCAGCCGCGTTGCCACAATCGGCGGGGAAATCGCCAACAACGCCAGCGGTGTACGATCCGTAAAATATGGCGCTGTGCGTGATTCGGTGCTGGGCATGAAGGTGGTGATGGCCAACGGAGACCTGATCAATCTGGGCGCCAAAACGCGGGTTCAGGCATCGGGATATCAACTGGACCGTCTGATTGTCGGATCCGAGGGAACGCTGGGTATTATCATTGAAGCGACAGTTAGAGTCGTCCCCATTCCGAAATTCCGCTGTCTCGGTGTGGCCAATTTCAACACATTGGAAGACGCCGGCGCAGCTATTGCCGGGATCATGGAGACTGGATGTCAGCCGTCTCTCCTCGAACTGATGGACAATGTGGCTATCACGGCAGTGAACAAGGCCATGGATATGGGGCTTCCCGATGTGGAGGCGATTCTTATGTTCGAGGCGGACGGCATGGTCAAGGAAGCCGTCGAATATGAGATCCAGAAGATGAAGGATGTCTGCGAAAAAAAGGGTGGGATTGGAATCCAGTGGAGTTACGACGCAGCCGAGAGGACCAAGTTATTTGCAGGCCGCAAGAAGCTGTTCCCGGCGCTTTCCAAGTATATGGAAACCCTTTCGTGTACATCCCTGGCTGATGACATGGCCGTTCCATATTCCAAGATGGCCGAGACAGCGCGCAAGATCCACGAAGTCGCCAAGCGGAATAACGTTATCATGACAGCGTACGGCCATTGCGGATCAGGTTGCATGCACACGAAAATCCTCATGGAAGCAGGCAAGGGGAAGCAGTGGTACAATGCACAAAAAGCTGTCGAAGAGATTTATAAATACGTGATCTCTGTAGGCGGCACGACCTCCGCAGAACACGGTATCGGCTTGTCCAAAGCTCCGGCATTCAAGATAGAGAAATTTGATTCGCTAGCGTTTATGACCGCGATAAAGAAGGCGTTAGATCCGAACAATATCCTCAATCCAGGGAAACTAATGGACGCTCCAGATGACTGGGTGACTGCGACCAAACTGCGATATCACGTCAATTAGGGAGTTGAGTGATGGAACTGAACCGATTGTTGAAATGGCAGGATAAACTGCATGTCTGCATCCGTTGTGGTTACTGTTTCGAGCATTGTCACATCTTCAAAATGACCGGTTGGGAATCGGACACACCCCGAGGCAAACTGATCATGATCCATGGACTGCTTCAGGGTGATATCGAGCCGACCGATTATTTGGCAGAAAAGATTTTTGAGTGTTACATGTGCAAGCGCTGCGATGCCACGTGTTCTGCCAAGGTGGAGGTGACAGACATATTAGTAGACGCCAAAGCTGATCTGCTGGAATCAGGTTTCGATGTGTTGGGCACTACGTCAACAACCAATGATGACCTGTGCAGCCGCTGTCAGATCTGTGTTTCAACGTGTCATCATGAAGCCCGAAAATACGACAAAGAGAGCGATCGAATTGTCGTGGACAAGGTCAAATGTCAGAGTTGCGGCTGCTGTGTTGCAGCCTGTCCTTCTGGCGCAGCTCAAAGCCGTGAGGGTTTCGGTCTCAGCCAGAAAGAGCTGTGGGAACAGGTCGATCACTTCCTGGAAGGAGTTGCCCTATGAGTGCTAAAACCGTCATCTTCTTCTGTAATTGGTCTGCATACCCTGGCATGCAGATGTCACAAAATCCTCTGGCTCCGCTGGAATCGGAAAACAAGATGATGGTCAGCATGTGCTCTGGCCGCATCTCCCCCGAGTTGATTCTGGAAGCGTTCCGCAAGGGCGCCTGGGGTGTACTGATTACCGCCTGCCCTGTCGACAAATGCGAACACTACGGGAATTATAAAACCTTTGGCCGGATTTCCCTTTTGAAAACCATGCTGCGGCAGATTGGCGTCGATTCCAACAGATTGAGACTCGAGTGGATCGACAAAGGTGAAGCAGCGAAATTAAAACAGGCTGTTGAGTCATTTACGAACGAGATGGAAACCCTGGGTCCACTTTTGACCAATTAATGTGCTATCCATGAGTCGATATGATGACATGAGTGAAGTTCTGAAAGCATTGGCTCATGCTTCGAGATTACAGATTGTGGCGGGCCTGAAAAAAGACGGATGCAATGTGTCGGAAATTCAGAGACAATTGGGACTGCCACAATCAACAATCTCTCAGCATCTTAAGACGCTGAGGCAAGCAGGTGTCATCGTGGGGCGGCGTGAAGGGACGAATGTGTGTTACACGGTTGTCCATGAGTGGGCTAGGAAAATCATCGCCATGGTGGAAGGCGAATAATTTTTTCCATTCTTAATCCAATTATTTGAATATATGAATTCTTCAATTCATGCCATATTGATACCGCCTGAGGTCGGCAAGAAGTTGTTTTCCGTTCTATTTGTAATCAATTCAAGATTTCTTTCTTATTCCTACTTTTTTTAGGATTGTGCAATTGCACCTGTGTGGAGTCGGTTATTCTGATGAATCTGAGAGGGCATGATGGAAACTAAAAATTTGCAAAAATGGGAAGCAGCGATGATGAAATGCATCCGCTGCGCCTATTGTATCGAACGGTGTCCTGTATTTGAGGATCTCGGTTGGGAAGTCGATGGCGCGAGAGGAAAATTGGTCATCGCCTACGGATTGATGATGGGTGATCTTGAACCGTCGGATTATATCGCTGAGAAAATCTATCAATGCACATTTTGTAAAGATTGTGTCGAGCGGTGTTCGGCAAATGTTTCTGTGCCTGACATTTTATCAGCCGCACGTGCTGATCTTTTTACGGATGGTTACACATTAGAGGCACACAAACAACTTTTGAAAAAGATCAAAAAGAACGGAAATATTTTTGGCCGGAAGTTGCCACATCCCGGCCGTGCAGGTACAAAAACGGTTTTACTTGGTTGCCGGCTTCTCGAGCGGACAGATGATTCCAATCGATATCTTGACATACTTGAAAAGCTTGGTGTCAAGGTTCGGACGGTTGATGAAACGTGTTGCGGCATGCCGTTCGCTGTTTTGGGAGACCAGAAGGGATTCGCCGACCAGCAGAATGCATTCCGGGAAGCGATGGCAGACAGTGACGGCGAATTCATTTGTGCATGCACAACGTGCGCGTTTTTTATTGACAAAAAGTATCCGGATCTCAAACAAAAGTACATTATCCAGGAGATCGTCGATCTGCTTCCAGACTACAAAAAGAAAATCAAGAAACTGAACATCAAAGTGACGTATCATGATCCGTGCAATGTGTCGCGTGGCTTGGGCATGATCGATGAGCCAAGATGGCTGTTAAGCGAGATCGGCGCAGAGTTGGTTGAAATGGATGGAAATCGCAAGGATACTGTTTGTTGTGGCGGCGGGGGTGGTGTGATGGTGACAGATAATCCGCTTTCCATGCGGATGGCCCGGAAACGAGTGGCCCAGGCTGTTGATACCGGCGCTGATTATTTGGTCACGCTTTGTCCAACATGTGAACTGAATCTAAAAAATGCGGCACGAGAAAGCAATGTAAAACTCGAAGTCAAGAACGTGTTGGATCTTGTGTATGATGCGTTGTAACCCAGCATTGAATAGAGAGCGATTATTTTATTATCTCAAGCATGCTTTTGAGGAGATTGGCGTGCACTAAGAACAGCCTTGACGAACACGTTCTAAGTGGTTTTTTTGCGTTCATTACAGGCGATAGTATACAGTTGCTTTCGTTGAATGTTGAAACAGCATTTTTTATCGGGGCTTTGCGGTAAGAATGCTGTTTTTTTCTAATTGTTATTTGTTCATATCGTCAAAAAATGATTTTTCAGCTTGCATGCTTTTGATGATTTCTGTACATTAATATTTCAATGTATATTGAGATATAGGGGAGACGTCATGGTAAAAAAGGTTGGCGTTTTACTCGCCGGATGCGGCGTATTTGACGGCACCGAAATCCACGAAGCGACACTGACACTTTATTTCTTAGATCGGGAGGGTGCCGATTCTCTGTACGTCGCGCCAGACAACCTGCAGCATCACGTCATTGACCATCAAGCATCCAGCGTGACCAAAGAAAAACGCAATGTTTTGTCTGAATCGGCCCGTATCGCCAGGGGACAAATCCAAGCACTTTCAACAGTTTCATCCAGTGATATGGATGGATTGATCTTGCCGGGTGGGTTTGGCGCTGTAAAAAACCTTGCTGATTACGCCATCCATGGCCGGGATTGCACCATTGATCTTGATGTCCAACGTCTTATATGCGACATGGTGGATGCAGGCAAGCCTGTCGGCGCGATGTGTGTCGCTCCAGTCGTGGTAGCACTAGCCCTAAGAGAGAAAGCTGTCCATCCACTTCTTACCATAGGAAACGACGTGTCAACGGCTGCTGACATTGTCCATTTTGGTGGTCGACACCAGAATGCAACAGTCGACAACATTGTCCGTGACGAAGAGAACAAAATTGTTTCTACGCCGGCATATATGCTCGGTCCGTCCATTGCCCATGTCGCTAAAGGTATCGAAAAACTGGTCATGCAGGTTGTTGCATGGGCGTGAAATCAATCCAATGAAGCTGACAGTCCGCAAGCCACTTGATTAGTAGAATCGACGTTCGGTTTCCAGAATACAATGCAACGATGGTAACAGAGAAATCGAGCAGTGTCTGTCATAATACTGTGATTAATGGAGCCACTGATGAGAGAAATTCACGTATCAAAAATCACTGAGGTCGTCAAAAAACTCTGCATGGATGCCAATTACTACCTGGGAGATGACGTCCTGAGCCGGTTGAAAGCATGCGCTGAGGCCGAAGAATCACCCACAGGAAAAGAAGTGATCGGCAAAATCTTGGAGAATGCCGATATCGCCAGTTCTGACCAGGTGCCCCTTTGCCAAGATACCGGATTCGCTGTCTTTTTTGTGGAGCTGGGCCAGGACGTCCGATTAACCGGAGGCTCGTTCGTTGAGGCCATCAACGCGGGTGTGCGTCAGGGTTATCAGGAAGGCTACCTTCGCAAGTCGATTGTCAGTGATCCGATTGAACGGAAAAACACGGGTGACAACACGCCAGCCATCATCCACACCGATATCATACCGGGAGACAAGCTCAAGATCACGATTGCGCCCAAGGGAGGCGGAAGCGAGAACATGAGTGAAGTCAAGATGATGGCACCAGCGGCAGGCGTCGAAGGCGTCCTCGAATTTGTTGTGGATCGTGTTCAGCGATCAGGCGCCAATCCGTGTCCGCCTGTAGTTGTCGGTGTTGGCATTGGCGGTACATTCGAGAAATGCGCCGAGATTGCCAAGCGGGCGCTGCTCAGACCCATTGGATCGAATCATCCTAATCCCTATTATGCCAACTTGGAAAGCGAATTGCTGGAGAAAATCAATCAATTGGGTATTGGTCCCCAGGGTTTTGGCGGACGATGCACGGCATTAGCTGTCCATATTGAGGTCCACCCGTGCCACATTGCAAGTTTCCCAGTGGCTGTCAACATGCAGTGTCATGTATCCCGGCATAAAGAGATTGAATTGTAGAATTGAGTCAATCAGCCAGTTTCCAGCGATCGTCTAATACTGCGCCTAAATGTCCGGACGTACATAGGATCTTCAATGAAGCTG
>CAZDVF010000082.1:0-9534 GCA_964508725.1 uncultured bacterium
CCAAATCGTATTCGCCGACATACATGGCGATGTGAATACCTCTGAGGCGATCAAGATTATCTGCATCCTGACCTACAGGATAACCTGGCAGGACAAGAATTGATTGACACCGTTCGGGGTATTCCACTCCGACACGAAAAGAGCTCATGCCGCCGGCGCTGAGTCCGGCTATATGGAAGCGGTTTCCCTCTACATTATAGCGTGCTGCAATCCAATCCATCAATTCAGGAACGAGGATTTCTGAACCTTCGTAGAATGAGACATCATTCAGCGCCATGGGGCTGACGACGATCCAATTTCGCTTGATCGATTCTTTAATCCAGTATTCTTCCAATCCCATCAGCATTTCACTCTCTTTTTGTTCGCCGGGAGGGAATGCGATGAGAACCGGATAGATTCTATCGTTCCGCAGCACTTCAGGAAGAATCAACGCAAAGTATAACGTTGTTCCTTGAGCGGTTTGTATGGACTGAATACTGAGATAGGGATTTGATTCTGAAAAAATGTCCAGTTGTGTTTGACAGCCGAAACCAAACAGAATCAGAATAGCGATTAAACTGACATATATCTTTTTCACGATTGACCTCTTAACGTTGTTAATCTATATGGAACAGTGCGTTAAACAATAGACAGAAACCACTGAAGGGGATTCCAAAATCATCCAACTCCTGAACAGGGTGTTGAAATGGTCCTGAGTTGGCGATGAGATAACCGGTTTCGAAGTTAAGTGAAACTGTATTGGTCATAAAGGTGCGAAGACCGATAAATGGACGGCATGCGATGCTCTGGTCCGACAGGTGGACAGGGCGAAAACTATAGAGATAGATATCTCCTGCGACGCGGAACAAGCCGGCATCTGCTCCAAAATAGATTAGCGTAAATGGTTTTTTATTCAGGCGTATAGTGTATTGGAGTCCACCATGCAAATAAAGTGAGTTGTAACGGCTTCGAATATCCTCGTCATAATTGTGGCTGTAGAGGTCGATGTGAAGTCCGATGTATCCGATCAATGATGGACGAATATACAGTCCCGCCTTGAGGCCACCGCTGAAATTCCACACTCCACCGAGAAAGGATTGCTTCCACTTGTTCAATGGTGGCCATTGGGCACCGCCGGTCAAACCGAAAAAAGCACGGTAGCGGATATCGGCCGCAGTCAGCTCTCGCTGATTTTTAAACAGCTCTCCGGTTGCCGGAAGTTCCGGGATTTCCAGATTTTGCGATCGCTGGTAAAAATACATAGCCACATCTGAATGGGGGATTTGGCGAACACCACTTTCGGTTGCAACGATAAGTGATGAATCGGTTTGGTTTGCGATCTTGCATATAAGTTTCTCTCTGTTCGTTAGATGCACCACATCAGCCCAGATGAATGTAATCGATTCTATCTGGTTGTGGGTTATTTGGACGGTTTTTGTGCCTTCGGTTTCTACAGCGATATAAACCGGCGTTGCATTCAGGATGGTTCCCTGTACACGTGAACCGTCCGATAACCGGATGACATCCGATCGTGCGAAGTGCGCGGTGACCATCAACAGAAAAAAGAATATTTTATTCCATGGTTGTTTCATGTCGTTACCTCCAATATGGGTGGAGTGTCTCAATTTCTCTTACGATTCCATAGCTGTAAGATTTGATTGATCTTCAAACCACTGGCTTTGCCAGTGGTTCTCGATCCTAAACTGGTCAGCACTGACGTGCCTACTTTGAATCCACCGCTACGCGGTGAATTCAAAGCCACCCGCTTTGCGGGTGGTCGTTTACTCTTTATCCAAATTCGTTGAATTTGAACAGAAGACTTGTCAACAAAACGATGCCCGCTGTTTCTCCGCGGAGTCGTCTTGGTCCCAGCGAAACGGGTTGAAAGCTCTGGTCTTTGGCCTGATCTATTTCCTCGTTGGTGAAACCGCCTTCAGGGCCGACGACCAATAAGATCCTGACCGTAGCGTTACGTCGATTGTTTTCCATCGGTAAACTGGTCAGAGCTTTGTTGCCGGGATGGGCGATCAGGCGGATTGCGCAGTTCACCCCCAGTGTTAATATTTGCTCAAACGTTTTTGACATTCCGATGTCGGGGATGACAGATCGGCCGCTTTGTTTCACTGCGGCTGAGGCCACGCGTCGCCAACGAGACAGTTTTTGGGGGCTGGAAGCCGCAACTGTCCGGTCGCAAGTAAAAGGGATGATAGTCGTAACACCGATCTCGGTGGCTTTTTCAACCAGCCAGTCAAAGCGTTCACCTTTGAGTAAGGCCTGCGCCAGTGTCACATGAACGGCTGGTTCGCCAAGTTTCCGACGGGTTTCGAGAACCCGGCAGCGGATGCGATTCGATTGGCAGGAAATTATTTCCACACGATAGGACGTACCTTTTCCATCAATGGCCCAGAGATCATCACCGGCTCTTTTTCTGAGAACGCGTGATAGATGGTGGGCCTCACTGCCGGTTATGATAAGCTCGTCACCTTGTACGTTAGTGGGTTGAACGATCACGCTTTCCCAGTGCATGGTTCTCCCTTAAATATCCGTAAACAGGTCAACGATAAATTCAGCATGCCCTTTACCATCGAAGGCGGTCTCAAACCTGATAACCTGAATGTAGGGCAATCTGAAGTGCAAGCCGCACCCGAATCCTGAAAGCATCTGAATGGTCCTCAAAGGACTTCGCCCAAACCAGGCGCATCCGGTATCGACGAACAGGGCGGCACTGACGCCAAATGGGATGTCTTTCATTCGTGTCAGTCCTGGAATAGTGACTGGCCGGAGGGGAATGAGAGGGATGCGCAGAGATGCGCTTCCGATGAACCGGTTATCCCCTTTTCGTCTTTTCGAAAAGTGACCGCGAACGCGTTGATCGTATCCGAGATACAAGAAGTCGTGGGTGGGAATGTCTCCGGATGACAGATCCGATGCGGCCCGGACGGCAAAGGTTGTCTGCCAGGGAAGCGGGCAGTATGCCCTCATGTCGAAACCAGTCCGCCAGTAGTCGATCCGTTTGCCAGGCATGCCTTTCTTTTCAGCGTGAATCTCGGCAAACAAGCCAGTATGTGCATACTCCCTCGTGTCGCGGCTATCCCACTGAAGGGTAAGTCCAAGGCAGGGCAATCTGTCACGTCCTGTCTGCATCGGTGTTTGTTCGTCGTTTTTGGGTGTCAGGGTCACCTCTTTATAACCAACCATTCCCTCGATGGAGAAGAAGTTTCCAAACCGTTTTCCCAAGCGCCACCGTGTGCCGATATGACGCTCGGTGACCATTTGATCAACATAATGTTTGCTGCGAATACGATCGAAGAACAGCGAAATGTGTGTTGATAACTGATGCTTCTCTCCGAACCAGGGATTGGTATAATCTAGGCGTAGCGACGGATTGTATCCAAACCAGCTTTGGATGGACAACATCTCTGCCCGTCCGCGAAAATTGATATGGGTTACACCGGCTCCGTAAGAGAGATTCTTCCAGTCTCGTTCATTGATGAAGAAAATCGGGTAAGGGAAGATGTACCATATCTCCTTGACGCTGACAAGAATGGCTACAAGTCCATCGACTTGATTTGTGGTGATGACGGCCTGCTGGAATAAGTTAAGATTGAGAATGCGTTGTCTGTCCAACTCCAATAATCCAGGATCCATTGGTTGCCCGATCGTTTGTGTCATCTCTCTCTGTATGATATACGGGCGAGTCCGCTTGTTTCCCTCAATTGTGATGGAGACGATTGTCTTCCCGACGAGAGACGAATCGACAACGACTTGCGACATTAGTGTTCCGCAGAAGGTGAGAAAGAAAATAATCAATCCTGTCGACTTAAAATGGCGCAATCGTCAGATCCTTTCTACAGATTGCATTCCTTTCCCATCAATGGGAATGCCTTTTTCAATAAGTCGCCTGGAAATGGAAGTGTCATCTTGCCCATATATCTCATCCGGATAAAACAGGATATAAGATCCTGACCCGGCACATTCCTTTACTTCAGCAAGGATACGTATGGGATGCCTATACTGTACACAATTTGTTGGACAGTGTCAACAGGTGGGGATGTTTTTTTCAACATCCAGATCATCACTGGATTTGATGATGCTTCATAAGAGCTTCGTCGGATGTCTGTCGTGTTATCTGAATGAAAACGTCGATGTTAAAATCTGCTTTGATATAGATATTGTACAGGCCAGCGGTTTGATCGTAATCCAGAGCGGTTACAGTCTTTTCCCGATTGATCCGAAACGGGTATGGACGAGGGAGTCGGGCAAGTCATTAAAATTAAAGATTACAGCCGACAGGTGGGAGTAAGTCTGCCCGGGATTAACCGAGATGGTCCGGCCCAATCTGTCCACACAACGGCCGCTGACGTCCGGCGATTCGTGGATGTGTCCATGCAGTGTCATGGCCGGCTGGGACCTGAGAATGAAATCCCGTATTGCGCGTGAACCAATTGGTTCGCCGTTTGCCAAACGATCGAGTGCTGTGTCGTGTGGCGGTGCATGCGAGACGAAGATGGTGCGATCCGCTTTGTTCAAGTTAACATCGCGCAATTCTTCTTCGATGGAGTGCCGACTGCTGAAGAACGCTTCCTGGTCGATGGTCTGGACCGCACCGCTCAAACTTGAGATGGGCGTTTGGGCCGGTGAATGGGGTGGATCATTCTCACAATCCCGCTTTTCCCAGTCTTTGGGAGAAAACGGCGTCGGCGGGACATAGGGATACCCTAAGAGGAAGATGTCATCGGTCAGTTGCTGTGGTTGCAGACTGAGTATTTGAATCAGATTCCGCTCTTCCAATTCCTGAAACTGTGAACGGATTGCTGCCCAGTCGTCATTTCCGAATGTTGCGTAAACAGATGCTCCCATGTTTTTAATGCTTTCGAAAAACGCAGTCAGTTCGCAACAGATATAATCCCTCTGAAGTTGAAGACTGTTTTTTCCGTGGCCGCGCCTTGGCAAGAGATCGCCACCGAGAATAACCACGTCGATCCCATTCCTCTTGACGATCTCGTTGATCTCTTGATAGTGTGCCGGTTTGCCGTGCAGGTCCGAGGTGAAAAGAAAGGTCATTGGTCTCTGGTTTTAAGTAAATCATCCAGTTCGATGCTCAATACGTCACGAATGTCGGGCTGGTATCCCTTGTGTGTAAAGTGGATGTTCATCGACCCGTCAATCACAAAAAGAGTCGGCACGCCTGTGATCCCGTAATCGTAATCGGTTCCATCGTTGAGCAAGACAGTCAGATTGAATTTATTCTTTTTCACATATTGCTCAACGGATTTGAAAGTTATATCGGTGGCGATGGTTAGAAAGAGCACATCGTTACCATAAATATCGGCCAGGAGCTCCAGCTCTTTGAGCAAAAGATTTGAGGACTGACTCCACGTCGCCCAGAAGCAGACGAGAACCACCGTCCCCTTCTGATCGGATAGTCTGACCCAGCCAGCAGAGATGTCTTCGAGTTCAAAATCTGTAGCGCGACTGATCGATCGTTTGGAGAGCACGGCATCGAAGAGCCGGCTTTCGATAAACGATACTTCTTTATCGTAGAAAGGGGTCATGCCGTCCGGAGGCCTCTGAGACATTGTCCACATCTCTGAGAAAGCTTCGTATGCAGCATCACCTGTCTCACCGCCGAACGCGGCCGAGCGGGCATAGGCGACGAGAGCCGCATCAATGCTGCCTGATTGTTTGAGGCTTTCAGCCAGATGGAAATAGGTGTCTGCTTGTGGCGACAATTCAACGGCCGCCTCGATTTCTGCAATAGCTCTGTCCGTTTTCCCCTGTTGCATGTAGGCCCTGCCGAGCAAGAGCTGGTAGCGGGCCTCTGTTTTTTGCAGCTGATCGGTCCATTCCTTGCGGGTCATATCGGGTGCTTGCTGCGCGTTTTTCGCCGTTCTGACCAGTGTCAACGCATCGGTTGCGTACGCCACAGACCGATCGTGTCGCACTGATTTTTCGATGAAGACACCAGCGATGGCTGCCAGGGCTGAAGCTGCTGCCGGAGATGAGGCCTTGCGATGTAAACGGTCGCCGACAGACAGCATCCGTGTGGTGTCGCCCAGCTCGATGGCAGTGGATGCCAGGCTTGAAAGAGCAAATTCGGTCCACCGTGTCTGTGCATAGTCCTCAATAAATTGTTCAAGTTGAGTGGCCCGATTCTCAGCGTCCTGTGATTGCATGATTTTGTTCAGTGCGTTGAGTGCGGCCTGGTCTCCCCTTGAGTCGAGCCTGACCAGTTTCTCTTCAATCTTTTTCGCTTCATTTCTCTCGTTGATCATCCTGTAGCTTTCAAGCGCAAATTGAAGCACTTTAAGATTGTCAGGATTATCTTCAAGCTGTCTTTCGATATCTTTTTGGATTTCACGGCGCGCGCCTTTAGAGAAGTTATTCAGACGCAAAGTCAGTGTGTAGAGGAGCGTGCGGGCCTGGAAATGGTCAGGATAGAGCTTCAGCTCCTGGATGACGTCGTTGAAGGCACGTTCCAGGTCTTCCTGACGGATTCCGCCTATTCCAGTGTAACTCATGGCCCGTGCCAGATTTGCGCCGCGAACGGGTTGACCTGTCTCGTCGTGCAGCAGCAAATCCCAGTACTGACCCTGGTTGTCCTTGATCAGGCTTTTCGATCGCAGGCTCAGGGAATCGGTGCCCTGAAATGCAAACAGAATCATTTTGATGCTGGTGTCGCGAACAGTGATTATGGTTCGCCAGAGTCCGTCTTGTTTTTCCATGGGAATGGTCTCCGGTTCACCATAGAGCGTCCGATATAGAAGCAGGTTCATACCCACGGGTGTTTTGAGCATCAAATCGAATTGTTGTGCTGCCGGCCGGTAGTGAATGGGGAACGGTTTGCCGTATTGCACCAACGCATGACTGTCTTGAAAACCAGGTCCATTGTCTGGCGCACTGATTCCGTATGCGGCGCTCAATGAATACAAACAGAAGACGAGATTGATCCAATGCCAGTTTAAATATAATCGAAAAGTCTTCATGCCGATTCCTCCCAAAGGTCCCCCCTTTGTGGTATCTCATGTCATCTGAAACGTTCGAAGCGCAATGCCGAAACGCAAGCCACGGTCACTTACCAATACAGATTTGAAATGTCCTGAACGGATCACTTCGAGCAAGATCATCGTGCCGGCTAAAATGATCCCGGCGCGTTCAGGGTCCAGTTTCATGTATGTTCTTCTTTGGTCCAAATTCAGAGTTCTCAATTGGTCGAACTGAGCCTGAATCTGCTCAAGTGTTAAAATGGCACCATCCACCCGGGATGAGTCGTATTGCGATAGTTTCAAATGCAACGCTGCCAGTGTGGTGATGGTTCCACCGACGCAGACCAGTTTGTCCGCTGACGAGAGCAAGTGTATCGTATGCTCATCATGAAAAGACCGGATTGTTTGAAATCCTGCCTCAATCTCCTCACCAGTCGGTGGATTATGTTGGAGAAAGCATTCTGTCAAGACAACAGCTCCGATAGAATGGCTGATTGGCGCAGGCGGCGTATCAGGTTTGACAGCGATTATTTCTGTGCTGCCGCCGCCGATATCGGCCACCACAGCACGATCAGACTGGTCGCGTCCGTAGAGCGCTCCCTGACTGCTCCACAATGCTTCGTCCTCAGGTGTCAACACGTCAACAGAGATACCGGATGTCTGCTCTATGATATCCAAGGCTTCTTGGCTGTTTTTGGCTGTGCGGAATACCTGGGTTCCAACAGCGATGCACCGGCTTGCGCCGTCCTGATTTGCTGATGCAGCAAAGGTCTTAACTACGCGAGCGACTTCGGCTATTCTGTCTTGTGCTATATGTCCGGTTCTCATCATATTATGACCTAATCTTACACTGCGCAACGCCTGATCGGGGCATTCGATGATACCGTCTTCATTGCATTGGGCCAAAAGGTAGAGAACAGAATGTGTTCCGATATCGATAATACCGACACGCTCCATGCCATTAATCCGTCCCTGAAAGAATCAATCGACCGTCTTTCCACAGAAATGGATCGCTCTTGGCTGTGATGATACGGTTTCCGAATCCTGTCAAGTTGAGCATGACACCGGTCAGCCAGTCGCTTATTTTTTTCTCTGGCGCTTTCTCTGATGTGATGGATTTGGGATTGAGCTGCTTGACTTCGCCGGAAAGCCATCGTCTGATTTCCTGGATATTCTCAACTGACATTGGCTTCAGGATCACTTTGACAGCGAGGCGGTATCGGCAACCGTCTTCCAACTGTGAAATAGGTGCGACTGGAATGCTGCTGAGATCTTCACATCTTCGGCGAAGCTGGTCTTCGTTCAGCATGCGGGATATTCCGCTGGCAGTCTCGATGATGAATCGTTTTTCCCATTGATCGAAGCTTACCTTGAGTCGAATGTAATGGTCTGTGACGACTTGATCCCACCATCTTGGGCGTTCTTTCCAGAGTTCAACCTGATATTCGATAGCCGCAGTCATGCCCTTATGCAGCCCATCTATGACGTTGTTCGACATGAGATCGTTTACGTGAAATGTGACAACAAGTGTGTCATTCTGTGCGGCGATCGATCTGAAGCGATATTTTTTTTTGCTTGCCACTGCATTAGCAGTCAAACAAAGGCAAAGGAGAATGAGAGTAACGATCCGCTGGGTGTTCATACTTGTCTGTCAATTCAGATGGTTGTTGTGGACGATCAAGCTTCCTGTCACATCCCATGGGATGTTGAGCCGTTCCATTATCTGTAAAAAGGCCAGTCCCGGATGCCCAGGGCCGGCCTAGAATCTATTCTGCAAGCAATTTTCCGTTGCTGGCGGATTATTTGGCTACAACCAGCTTCCGTGTCTCGGTCATGACGGGACTGCCATCTGTTGGTTTGGCCCTGAGTTGATAGAAGTAGATACCAGCCGCCACGGCGATACCACGATTGTCTGCTCCGTCCCACTCAACCTGATGCACGCCAGGGCCTTTATTGCCCGCCTCCAATTCGACGATTGCATGGCCCAGAATGTTGTAGACAGACAGGCTCACCTGCGCCGGTTTCGGAAGAGCGTACCTGATGGCTGTTGAGGGATTGAACGGATTTGGGTGGTTCTGGTACAGCTTGAACGCGTCGGGAAGCACACCGCCTTCCAGACAGTTCGGATCACAAAGCACAGCTGTGGATGATTCGGTTGTCATCACGACCACGTCAGCTGTGTCAAAAACTGCGCAGGTATCGAAAGAGGTGATCCACAGGAGCATGTCAAATTCGTCGTCGATCCACATGTATGAGTACGATTCAATGTTTTCTGTGATGGAAGGAATTGGCCAAACCTCTTCAGTGGTTATTGTCCTGTATTCGTGCCGCTTGAGCTGAATGGCCGGAAAGGTCCCCGTGGGCAGGGTTAGGTCGCCCCAGCCGTGGACACTGACGATGGTGCTGTCCGTGACCTTTGCGTCCAGCTCGATGACACCGTAAGTAAGAGTGGGGTAAAAGACCCGTTTTTCGGGCCAGTCGTCCGTGCCGAAATTGAGCGGATTGGGGAAAATCTGGCTGGGTGTGTCGTAGACAAAGGGCGACCCGGTCATGTACTGGTATTCCATGC
>CAZDVF010000083.1:0-9533 GCA_964508725.1 uncultured bacterium
GTGGATGGAAGACGCAAAACTGCGGATCATCAACTACTGTTCACATGGATCTGCATTAATCAAATCAATCCATCAATCTGATAAGACAACGAGAGATAATAAATTCTTATAATGTCTTTGAAGGTGCTTTTATAATGATTAATTTCCATTTTATCATGTGATTAAATCCCAATCTATCAGCAGGGTATATGCAGAAATCCTGGGTTGAACAGAAGAGGTCGCCGATGCAAGAACTGCAAATTCGCCGGCTTTATTTTTCAACCAACGACGTGAGCTCCATGGCCCATATTCGGCCCCATGTTTTACGTATGTGGGAAAATCGATTTCAAGAACTGCGTCCCTCCAAGAGTAAATCGGGAAGACGCCTGTTCAAGCCTGCCGATGTTAAACTGGTGATGCTTATCAAACATTTGAAAGACAAAGGCTATACAGATACAGAAATCGGCAGTCTTTTGAAAAAATACGGACCAGTCGTGTTGGAGCGTTTTGAGGAGCAGAACACATCCTGGAAGCTATTGCTGTGCGATGTAACCCGCGTTCTGCGAGAGGTCTTGGATATTCTGCAGGATTAACCGGCTTTTACTTGACGATATGACCCCAGCACTTTTAGAAATGTTGTCTGCTTTCCCAACTCACAAATGGCTTCGCTACACCTGTTATCATTCATTGTTGCACTGACCTCGAGATAGAACCAATTCGACCAAGACGATTTCGGATCAGGACGTGATTCGATTTTGAGCAAGTTGATGTTCCGCTCTGCAAAAATGGAAAGGCATTTTGAAAGAGCGCCCGCATAATCGGGTACGCCAAAAATGATAGATGTTTTACCGTCTTCCGGCCGATTGTTTGACAATGTTGAAATGATTAAGAAGCGTGTAGTATTGTCCGGATCATCAGCGATATTATCAGCAAGAACTTTCAGGTTGTATACAGACGCAGCCCGTTCGCTGGCAATGCATGCCCATTCCGATTGTGATTGTGATGCAATATGTTTCGCAGATCCAGCTGTATCAAAATAGGGGACAAGTTTTACGTTTTGCATACGGGAAAGGTATGATGTACACTGTTCCAGCGCCTGTGGATGGGAATAAACTGTTCGGATGGACGATAAACTGCCCTGGGGAAGTATTAACAGGCAATGACAGATACGCAGATCGATTTCTCCGACCACAGATAGGTCATGTTCAAGCAACAGATCGATATTCCGATGAATGCTGCCCGTTCGTGAATTTTCGACGGGGATAATCCCATATGCGCATTGACCCTCTTCAACGGCCTGAAAAACATCTGAAAAGGTAACTTGCGGTACGGTCTTTACAGATTCGGTCCAAAAACGTTGCGCAGCCTCTTCGCTGAAGGCGCCTTCAACTCCCTGAAAAGCAACTGTCGGCATGTTCATCCTGTTTTTATCTGTTTGGTTTTCAACAATATACGGAAAGCCTCATTATGAGTCAATGAATTTTGGAGCGCACTTGATGAAAAAGATGTACACCTGTCCGGTGTGCGCACATACGGAGATCCAGTACAAAAATCCAGTGCCGACAGTGGACGTTATTATTGAGATTGGCGATCAAATCGTCCTTATAGAAAGAAAGAATCCGCCTTACGGGTGGGCCATACCCGGCGGATTTGTTGATTATGGTGAATCGGTTGAAGATGCTGCCCGAAGGGAAGCCAGAGAAGAGACGTCGCTGGATGTTGCGCTTCGATCACTGCTGGGTGTTTATTCCAGCCCTGATCGCGATCCACGTTTTCACACCATTTCAACAGTCTTTATCGGTCGAGCCGAGGGAAAGCCAGTTGCGGCTGATGATGCAAAAACAGTCGGATTGTTCAGCGCTGGGAATGTGCCGGACGCCATGGCTTTCGATCATGCGGAGATTTTAAAAGATTATTTTACATCCATCAGGGCCAGTTGATCATCGGATGAAACAAGTTCAGGATGATACTCGCTTCAGAATGGATGTGAGTCAATCTATTCATATGCCCAATCATACAGACGACCATTGTTCCAGACGTATTATCGACATGCAGTGACTCTCATGACGCACCAGTCAGAACCAAATCCAGTAAACCGAACAATTATCCACGTTGACATGGATGCGTTCTATGCATCGGTTGAGCAACGTGATCATCCGGAATACAGGGGAAAACCGGTTATCGTTGGTGCGAATCCCGAAGGAGGACACGGCAGGGGTGTCGTGTCGGCGGCTTCGTATGAGGCGAGACGATTCGGAATCCATTCTGCTCAGCCCATCTCACAGGCGTATCGGAAATGTCCGCAGGGTGTTTTTTTGCCTGTTCGCGGCCGTCGATACGTGGAGATCAGCAAACGGATTATGACGATTTTTCGAAGTTTCACTCCTTTGGTTGAAGCTGTAAGTCTCGACGAGGCATTCCTGGATGTGACAGGTACAGAGCGGCTTTTGGGCTCGGCAAGCGATATTGGACGACTGATTAAACAACGTATTATCGATGATGAACAACTGACTGCTTCAGTGGGTATCGGTCCTTCAAAATTGATTGCGAAAATTGCATCCGACCTAAAGAAACCAGATGGATTTGTCGTTGTACCGATAGATAGCGTTGAAGCGTTTCTTGATCCTTTGACTGTGAATCAGTTATGGGGCGTAGGTCAAAAGATGGAAGAACGTCTGCATCATCTGGGCGTGAAGACTGTCGGGCAATTGCGATCCATTTCGCAGGATGTTCTTGAGGGCGTAGCAGGACAAATGGGGCTGACTTTATGGCGTTATGCTCGAGGGCTTGATTTCAGCCCGGTCATCCCTGATCGGGAAGCCAAGTCAGTGAGCAATGAGACAACCTTTTCTCAGGATCAAGATGATCCACAAATTATTGACGAAACATTGCGCATACTGTCCACTAAAGTCGGATACCGTCTGCGCAATCAACAGTTGACTGGACGGACGATTGTCCTGAAAGTGAGGCTGGCAGACTTTTCTCTGCATGTGCGCCACCTGACTTTGGCACGTTCTACCAATTCAGACATGATTATAAATGACATGGTTAAGATGCTTTATGACAATCTCCCACAAACAGGCCAATCCGTTCGATTATTGGGTGTGGGTGTTCGCAAGCTTCAGTCAACCTTTCGCACACAACTTGATCTTTTTCCTCAGGATAATCCGCAAGACATGAAGGTCACCAAGGCTGTTGACAAATTACGGAATAAGTTTGGTGAGCATATTATCACACGCGGGATCAACAACAAGAGGAAAAGCGGTTGACAAAGCCTTGACGAAGCTGTATATTATATCTTCAATTCCTTAGTAAATCCAAGTCTTAAAACATTGAAAATAAGAGAAATACCGTATTATGACCATGCTCAAGATCCTGAAAAAACATTGGCTCATCGTTTTTTTTGGATTCTTACTGATGATTTTTGTACTCACTTTTTTCAATGAAGTTTTCTTGAAGTCCTGGGATTTGACAACGCCTTCAGCCGAAGTCACGATTGAAAGGGGAATGACACCCACCGAAATTGGTGATACTCTTCTACAGCATGGCGTGATCCTGAATCCGAATCTATTCTTGCTCAGTGTGAAGGTTGCAGGTGTCAGTCGCCGTTTGAAAGCCGGACACTATGTTTTCAGCGGCCGCATGAACCATTTCCGTATTCTCCATATGTTGACCAGGGGCCAGGTTGTCTCGCTACAACTCACATTTCCTGAAGGCATCCGCGCCGGAGGTATTGCTTCGCTGCTTCAACGAACGCTTTCTATTGATTCCACGACATTCATGCATCGTGTGACCGATTCGACATTGTGCCGCTCACATGATGTTTCGGTCAATTCATTGGAGGGATATCTCTATCCCGACACCTATGCTTTTCAGTATGATGCCTCACCGGATGATATCATCCATCGCATGACAGAACGTTTTTTCCAACTTTATAACGATACACTCATGAAACGCACTGAATATCTTGGCCGCACTGTCCACGAGATTGTCACATTGGCGTCTATCGTTGAGGGAGAAGCTGTCATCGATTCGGAGCGTCCAATTATTGCTGCGCTCTACTGGAATCGGCTGCGACGGAACATGCTGTTGCAATCGGATCCTACCATTCAGTACCTGATCCGTGGCGCACCCAGACGGCTCCTGAATAAAGACCTGGAAATCGATTCACCCTACAATACATATCTTTATCCCGGTTTGCCGCCCGGACCGGTCAACAATCCCGGCCGGGCTTCCATTCGGGCCGTGTTGTATCCTGATTCCACCGACGTGCTTTTCATGGTTGCAAATGGCGATGGATCACACACTTTTTCACGGAATATGCGTGACCATCTTAAAGCCAAGGCGCGTTTTGATCAAATTCGAAGGCAGAACCGGAGAAGACGCCAGTGACGTTCTGCGTGATCATACTGTCCGTTGGCGAGAAAACCGATGAGTCCATCTTGGGATGCATCCCGCAGTGAATTAGCAGACCTGGTATAGCACAACGAAATTGAAAACGTTTGAGGATTTTTTGAAAACGGACAAACTAGCATTCCTTGAAGAACTCAATCCCCAACAAAGAGAAGCTGTCGAAGCAACCGAGGGTCCCGTTCTGGTGCTGGCTGGTGCAGGAAGCGGCAAAACCCGTGTATTGACCTGCCGTATCGCCAATCTCATCGCTGAAAACAGAGCCGCCCCCTGGGAAATTCTGGCCATGACATTCACCAATAAAGCCGCAAGAGAGATGAAAGAGCGCATCAAAGATCTACTTGGCGGCCAGATGCCAACCTGGATCGGCACCTTCCACTCGCTTTTCTCCAAAATCCTCAGAATAGAGGCTGCTGCTTTTGGATACACATCCAATTTTGTCATTTATGACTCTGATGACCAGGAACGTCTGATTAAAACCATTCTTGTCGAGATGGGCATTTCACCCAAGGCCTTTGCACCGCGATCGATTGGTAGTGTCATCAGCAAACAGAAAAACAGTCTGATCGAACCGGAAGCGTATCAATCGACAGTTGCAAGCCCTTTCGAAAATGTTGTTGCCAGAGTATATCCTGTTTACGAACAACGACTTCGGCTTAATCAGGCTTGTGACTTTGATGATCTCATCACTCTTCCCATCAAGTTGTTTAATGCGAATCCGGCGATTCTTGAAAAATACCAATCCCGCTTCAAATATGTGTTGGTCGATGAATATCAGGATACCAATCGGGCGCAGTATCTGTTGCTGAAGAGTTTATCCGCTGCAACGCAGAATCTGTGTGCGGTGGGTGATGATGATCAGTCTATCTATCGATGGCGTGGAGCGGATTTGCGCAATATTCTGGATTTTGAGGACGATTATCCCGACGCAAAAGTTTTCCGGCTTGAGCAAAACTACCGGTCAACCACGACTATCTTACAAACGGCTAATGCGGTCATTGAGCATAACCAGGGCCGCAAGGGAAAGAAACTGTGGAGTGATCGTAACGCAGGCGATAAAGTTACAGTTATTGAGGCAACAGACGAACGGCACGAAGCCCAACTGGTTGTAGATCACATTAAAGATGAGGTTTTCAAACACAAGCGTGACTTTCGTGACTTTGCCATCCTGTATCGCACCAATGCGCAATCCCGGTCTCTGGAAGAGGTTTTGCGCCGCAGCGGCATGTCTTATCTCATTGTGGGAGGCGTTCGCTTTTACGAGCGCAAGGAGATCAAGGATATTCTTGCCTATCTGAAACTCATCGTCAATCCTATGGACAGTATCAGCCTGAAGCGCATTATCAATTTCCCGTTGCGCGGTATTGGAGAGACGTCTGTTAAAAAGATCGAAACACAGGCTCTTGAACGCGGCATCGGATGTTTTGAGGCGCTGGGCCTTCTCGAAGAGATGGCTGAGATCTCACCGCGCATTCGAAAGAATGCGGCGAATTTCCATCAACTGATACAAAAATATATTGACTTGAAGGACAAGATTTCTCTCAATGAGCTGGTCCGCACTATCGTGGACGAAACCGGCATTCTTGCCATGTTCAAAGAAGATGCCACAGTCGAAGGGCAGGGGCGTGCCGACAATATTCGTGAGTTCCTTTCGGGTGTTAAAGAGTATGTGGAAATTAATGATGAACCTCGTTTATCCGGATTTCTGGATGAGGTCGCCCTGGTCAGTGATATCGACACGTGGAGTGATCGGTCCAATGCGATCACTCTCATGACACTTCACAGCGCCAAAGGACTTGAGTTTCCCGTTGTGTTTATCACAGGACTTGAAGAAGGACTTCTGCCTGTATCGCGCAGTCTCGATGAACCTGAATCGGTGGAAGAAGAGAGGCGTCTTTTCTATGTTGGATTAACCCGCGCTAAAGATAGTCTCTACGTTACATACGCTGAGAGACGCAGGCGATATAATGATTGGTGTGCTTGTCTTCCGTCGCGATTTGTAGATGAAATGGACAAGACTCTTTTGCGGCGAACTCCAACAGTAATGGTTCAATCAAACTGGAACATCACAAACAGACTGAATCGTGACTTTCAATTGACCGATACCCATCCAGATTATGCGTCAGAGTCACAGGAAGCGACACAACTAACATCCGGTATGTGGATGATGCACCGAACTTTTGGTAAAGGTCAGGTTGTATCCGTTGAAGGCCATGGTGAAAAGGTGAAGGCAACGCTGAAATTTGAAGATGGCTCCAAAAAGAAATTTATTGTTAAATATGCACAGTTAACACCCCTCTAATCAGCTACTTAGTCCTATCTATTATTTCTGTTCATTCCGCCTCCCATTTGTTAAGAATCTTTTCTGTCCTATACCCTTTCAACCATACTGGTCTGCTTGACTTTGTTCGAATTAGTTGGTATATTTAAAACAATAATTTTTATGATATAAAGAATCGTTTCGTGGACAGAATTTATCGCGATTTTCAGGATGAGCCCACTTTGCGAATCAATGTCGCAAGTGGACTGGAAATGTGTGATTTTACTGTTGAGGGTCCCTTTTCACTCATTAATGGAAAGGGCGAAAAAGTTCTTTCACATGTGGACTCACCACTCAGATGGCGAATCAAGCGCGAATCATTGGACCTGGCTCAGTGGGTTTATTCTCTTCAGGTTGACACACATCGTGATCTTGAGCGTGCTCAGCAAATCGCGACAGCTTGGTCTGACAAAGGCTATGATGCCCGGGTCAAAACGACCGGTGGTCAGATTCGTATTCACGGCAATATTGTAACGGACAACACTGTTCATCGCATTTTATTGGGGGAATATAACAGCATTAACGACACCAAGCGCAATGGATGGGTCCTGCTACAAAGGGGCGATGCGCAAATCTATCAGGAAAAAATACGATGCGTCCGCGGCCGTCTTGAGGTTTATGACGCGGAATATATTCTGAGTGCCAAATTCGAGAATGCGTTTTCACTGGTTCCTGCGGATGATGGAACAGAAGTTGTCTTGTGCTGTTACACGATTGAATCCGGGGATTGCATGAAAGGAGAAACCCGGCGTCGCTTGCAAGGACCGGTCAACTTCTGGCTGAACGACAGCGGAAGTGTTAACGCGATGGTTGAGGTTCCACTTGAGACATATCTCATTCAGGCTATCTCTCATCAATCGGATGCGTCTCTAGCAGAACACGCAATTAAAAGCTTGGCTGTGGCAAGGCGGGGATGGGTACTGGCTAATTTGGGTCATACACATTTGAATGATCCGTACGATCTGAGTATGGACTCCGACTGGCTGGAGATGAACGACATTTCTCAGAAGTGCCTAGATGTGCGTCAAGCAGTCGAAGCGACAAGGGGAACTGTCCTGTTTAACAAGGATCGAGTCCAGCCCACGCCGCTCACTGACGTTTGCGGCGGGCATACAGAAACAGATCCCACCATTGACGGGAATGCAGGTGTTTATGATGTGATGAATTATAAGGGTGATGATCCCCGACTCATGGATGAAACAGCCGCTATCCAGTGGATCCAATCCCGACCTGATGTGGCATGCAAGCCCGATGCGACTTCCAATACAAGTGATCACGAAGCCTTTCGCTGGGAGGTGAGTTACCCGCGTCCCCGTCTGGAGAAAATCATCAACAGAAAAACAGGCCGGGACATCGGCCAGCTCATCGACATCCTCACGCTGAAAAGAGGAGACTCGGGCCGGCTCCAACTTGTACAGGTTCTCGGAACCCAGGGGAATCTTCTACTGCGATCTGAAAAACAGATTCGACAAACACTGTCGCTCGATGAACTTTTAAGCAGTTGCTTTATTGTTGAAAAAACTGTCGGCAGGGATGGATTGCCTCTCGAGGTGACATTCCTGGGTGCAGGTTCGGGTCACGGCTCTGGTTTGTGTCAGGCCGGGGCCATGAAACTGGCAGCCGATCGAGCCGATTATAAGCAAATTTTACGACACTATTTCCCGACAGGGGAATTGGGAACTGTCTACTGAAACGATACCTTAGGGAATGAAAATTTCGCACATTCCTTATCGTTTGCTGAACTGATTTTACTCATCCAAACGGATACAAGTTTTTTTTAAGGAATGGCGTCAGAGTCAAATGAATACAATGACATGAATCGAAATGAGATTGAGGATACATGGATGGCTGAAGATTTAACACCCCGCCTTGATTCTTGCGAATCGCGTATTCAGAATCTGTGGAGGCATCTTTGACATTGCCGGAAAACAGGAAGACATTCAGCGGTTAGAGCAAGAGACATCAAATCCTGCATTCTGGAACGACAACGAAAAAGCGCAATCCATTCTGAAAGAGATCAGTGGACTCAGGGAATGGACAAACGCTTGGAGCAAAGTGGATCAGCAGTGCCGGGATTTGGCCGTTCTTCTTGAACTGGCTTCCGAGGAGGAAGACGAGGCAACCTTTCAGGAGATCGATACAAGTCTTGGGAAGCTTGAAAGCGACATTGCCGATCTGGAACTGAGACGGATGCTTGGGGGAGAAGACGACAACAAAAATACAATCATGACCATCCATCCCGGGGCCGGTGGAACTGAATCACAAGATTGGGCCGAAATGATCTTGCGGATGTACACCCGATACGCGCAGCAGCGTGGATTCGCTGTCACCATCATGGATCTGACCAGCGGGGATGAAGCAGGCATTAAAAGTGCGACTCTTGAAATCTCAGGCCCTTATGCGTATGGATATTTGAAAGCCGAAGCCGGTGTGCACCGTCTCGTTCGTATCTCGCCATTTGACGCCAACAAGAGACGCCATACATCCTTTGCATCGGTCTTTGTTTATCCCGAGGTCGAAGAAGATAGCGAGATTGAAATTAATCAGGCAGATCTCCGGATCGATACATACCGAGCCTCTGGAGCCGGTGGCCAGCACGTCAATAAAACCAGCTCTGCTGTCCGGATTACCCATCTTCCCACAGGTATCGTTGTCCAATGTCAAAACGAACGCTCCCAGTTTCAGAACAAGGCCAATGCCATGAAGTTTCTGGCAGCCCGTCTCTACCAGCTCCACAAGGAAGAGGAGGCCAGGAGGCTGGAAAAGATCGAACAATCAAAAACCGACATCGCATGGGGAAACCAGATCCGTTCCTATGTGTTTC
>CAZDVF010000084.1:0-9393 GCA_964508725.1 uncultured bacterium
TACGCGATCCGCAAGCACTGTACCGCTTCGACAGGCTGTCCATGACAACAGCATGTTCTTTGAGTTCAGGAAAAGTCAAAATACCGGTCACTTCACCATCAAAAGCAAATTCGCGGTATACTTCATCCGAAAGCACAAACAGATTGTGCTTGAGGGCGATGCTTTTTAACATCGCCATTTCGTCCTGACTGTAGACAGCACCCGTGGGATTGTTTGGCGAGTTGACGAGGATGGCGCGGGTTTTAGGTGTGACTTTGCTTTCAATGACATCGGCAGATGGCAAGTGATATCCCGATTCCGGATCGGTTCCCACTGGTATAATGGTCACTCCTGCCATACTGGCAAAACCGTTGTAATTGGGATAAAATGGCTCAAAAGCGATGATTTCGTCTCCTGGCGAGGCTACCGCCATCATTGTAAAGATAATAGCCTCACTCCCCCCTGTTGTGACCATAATATCATTGGTTTCAATGTGTTTAAGATTCTTGCGATGGTAATAAGATGTCAGGCTTTCTCGAAAAGAGAGTATGCCATTCGATGGGCTATAAGCTAAAACCTGCTCGCCAAATTGTCTGATCGTCTCATAAAATTCTTTTGGTGTCTGAATATCTGGCTGACCAATGTTCAGATGATAGACATGACGACCTTTCGATTTTGCCTCGTCCGCAAAGGGTGCAAGTTTGCGAATAGGAGAAGAAGGTGTACTCATACCTCGTTGGGATATGGATGGAGAAGACATTGGGGAATCCTCCTGCATATGGATCTGATGATCACCGATGTTTGAAGTGACAAAAGACCTGGTGTGTCGGGTGATTGTCACATTGGTGAGGTTTGAAATCAGCTTGGGTGTACACAAAGCATCCTTAACCTTCTCGACACGACGGTGAATAAAGGTTGGACATTTTGAAAGCATGACACCAATTGGGATCGTGTTTGTGGTCTTCCGTTTGACATATGATGTCATACTTTGTATCACGCCCAACTTACAAACTGAACTTTGGCAAAACACATTTTTGGGAAACAGGATAAACCATTTAAAAGTAGAGCCTCGTGATCAAATGCAATGAGTCAGAAAAGTCGTCATTCCCGCGTTTGTAAGCGGGAATGACGAATAGGGTTAAATGGGATTGCGTCGCAGATATGGCCAAATTTGCCAAAGTTTGGTTGCAAATTTGATCCTAATCGTCCAGCAAAGCCTTGTGGCTCAAATCGAGTTTGCCTTCAGGTGTAATCTTGAGCAACTTGACATCAATCTCATCACCCAGTTTCAAATGATCCTCAACACGGTTCACACGGCGTTTGGCGATTTCTGAAATATGGAGCAGGCCCTCCTTTCCGGGGAGGATTTGGACAAATGCGCCAAAATTCGTGATCTTCTTGACTTTGCCCTTGTAGACCTTGCCAACCTGGGGTTTCTCAACAAGAGCTTCGACCATCTCACGGGCGATGCGACAGGCATCCTCATTTTCCGAAGCGATCTGCACCGTTCCGTCATCTTCTATGTTGATCTCGGCGCCTGATTTCTCGATGATCTCACGAATCATTTTTCCACCAGGACCAATAACCATACCGATATCTTCAACATCAATATGCATAGCATAGATTCGCGGCGCATAGGGTGAAAGTTCGTCACGCGGAGTTGCAATCGTTGCATCCATGTTATCAAGGATTTTAATGCGGGCGCTTCGGGCTTTTTCGAGCGCTTCCTGCATCACATCAGACGAAATTCCTGCAATCTTGATATCCATCTGAAAGGCTGTGATGCCTTCGCGCGTGCCTGCCACTTTGAAATCCATATCACCCAGGTGATCTTCATCACCGAGAATATCAGTGAGAATGGCAATCCGGTCTTCTTCTTTGATCAATCCCATGGCGATGCCTGCAACTGATGATTTAACCGGGACACCGGCGTCCATCAATGATAAAGATCCGGCGCAAACAGTGGCCATTGACGAGGAGCCGTTGGATTCAAGAATATCGGACACAATACGGATTGTGTAGGGAAACGCCTCATCAGCAGGAATGACAGGCTTGAGTGCGCGTTCAGCCAGGTTGCCATGACCGATTTCCCTGCGGCTCGGACCGCGGAACCATTTCACCTCGTTGACACTGTAGGGCGGAAAATTGTAGTGGAGCATGTAACTCTTCCACGATTCACCTTCGAGGCCTTCGATTCTCTGCTCGTCTGTCCTGGTACCCAGAGTTGTTACTGTGAGACTCTGGGTCTCGCCGCGTGTAAAAAGCGCTGAACCATGAGTCCTGGGCAAGACAGGCGTTTCACAGGTGATCGAACGAATATCGTCGTACGATCGCCCGTCAATTCGTTTTTTCTCATCGAGAATCATCTTGCGTACCAGTGTCTTGATCACGTCAGAGAAAATGTCTGAAATCATCATTTTCTGGTCGGGATAATCCTCTTCGAGATCAGCCTGAATGTCGTTCAAGATTGCATCAACAGCCGCTTTCCGGATGAGCTTCTCCTTGAGCTGCAAGGCCTCTGGCAGTTTTTCTTGAGCCGGCTCCTGAACACGCCGAACCAGCTCCGGGTCGAGCTCGACCGGTTCAACCGTGCGCTTGACCACATTGAGTTCTTTCACCAATTCCTGCTGGATGGCGATGATTTGCCTGATGGCCGCATGACCGACTTCCAGGGCGTCCACAAGGTCCTTTTCAGGAATTTCAGATGCTTCACCCTCAACCATAGCGATGGCGTCGTTTGAAGCTGCAACGATGACATTAATGTCGCTTTCGCTCAACTGACTGAATGTGGGATTAATGACAAACTGCCCGTCAATTCGACCAACACGGACTGATGCAATGGGTCCGTTGAACGGAATATTGGAAATCGACAATGCCGTTGAGGCGCCAATGGTTCCCAGGATGTCTGCATCGTTCTCACGATCAGACGAGAGCACAGTGATTACAATCTGGACTTCACACATAAAATCTTTCGGGAAGAGCGGTCGAATAGGGCGATCAATGAGCCGGGCGCTTAGCACTTCTTTTTCTTGCGGCCTGCTCTCGCGTTTGAAAAAACCTCCGGGGATTTTTCCAACAGCGTATGTTTTTTCCCGATACTCAACGGACAAGGGAAAGAAACCTCGATATTCGACAGGTTTTTTAGTCGCGACCGCTGTAGCCAAAATGACCGTATCGCCGTATCGAACCAAGGCAGCGCCGTCAGCCTGCTTTGCCATTCGGCCGGTTTCAATTGTAAGGGTTCTCCCCTCAATTTCAATACTCTTTGTAAAAATCATACACCTTACCTTCTAATGTTTAATTCTTGAATGAGGCGCCGGTATGTTTCAAGATCCTCTCGGATCAAGTAATCCAGCAGCCGTCGGCGTTGGCCAACCAACTTAAGAAGACCGCGTCTTGAATGATGGTCCTTCTTGTGAATTTTAAAATGTTCGGTCAAATCACTAATTCGCTGAGTGAGCAGTGCGATCTGGACCGAAGTATTTCCCGTATCTTGATCATTTGCTCCATAATTTTGAATAATGCCAGCTTTTGTTTCTTTGGTCAATCCCATGGTTGCTACCTCCTGAAATGCTTGGAAAGCAATTGTAATGTTTGAATTTTATCTTTCTGCATTTGCTTGACGAGATCATCGGTGGATTGAAATCTGATCTCGTCACGGATGCGTTGGATAATTGATACTTGCAAAACTTTTCCGTATAAATCGCCTTCATATTGATGTACGTGCACTTCGACTTGCCGTTGATCACCATCAACGGTCGGCCGGCAACCTATATTAGCCATACCGAGATATGTATGGTTGTTGAGGTGTATCGTAACAGCATAGACTCCGTCTTTGGGAATCAACTTGTGTTCCCCTAAAATAGTTAGATTAGCTGTGGGGAAACCCAACCGCTGACCTCGCTTTTCACCATGAATCACTTCTCCGGTAATGCAATAAGGCCTTGAAAGCATCCGATGGGCGCTGAGAACGTCCCCGTCCAAAACGCAGGATCTAATCCGTGTGCTACTGATCGGCTCATCATCATCAAAAACGGGAGGAACAACCTCCACACTAAAGAGGTGTTTTTGACCCAATCGCTGAAGAAGTTCTGTCGTCCCCTTGCGTGAATGTCCAAACGCGTGATTGTATCCGATAATGATGCTGCCCATGCCCACTTCTTGCACAAGAATGGATTCAACAAACATTTCCGGTTTGATCATCGAAAGAGTCGGCGTAAAGGGAATGACGAGAACAGAATCGATTCCCAGACTCTCAATCAGAGGCAGTTTCTCCTCCAAAGTTGTTAGCAGCATCATAGGCTGATCGGATGCCCCGATAACATTTTTCGGATGTGGGAAAAAAGTCACCAGAACGCTTCTGGACCGCGTTTGGTTTGCACATGTTATCAAACGACCAATGATCTGCTGGTGTCCCAGATGGATGCCATCAAACGTCCCGATGGTAAGACAGGATGAATGCGTATACGGAATGTCTTCGACCGACCGGTAAACGTTCATACCACTTGGGAAAACATTGTTTTAAACGCATTCAGAGTCAAGGCATCCTCAACACAATAGGGTCCAACACGCATGCGTCTTAAATAGGATAGATGGGCGCCTGTTTGTAACACTTCCCCCACGTCACGGGCCAACGCTCGTATGTAGGTCCCACGGGAACAGTGTACGCGTATGTCAATGAACGGATCCTTCCATCGAAGAAGATTGATCTTAGCAATTTTCACTGTACGCGGCTTGCGGTCAACGATTACACCTTTTCTTGCCAGTTTATAAAGTCGTTGGCCGTTTTGTTTGATTGCCGAATACATGGGAGGAACTTGTTGAATCTCACCCTCAAAACGTGATAAAGTTGAAAGGATCACATCTTCCGTCAGAGGCGGAACATCACGACTGACGAGTGTTTCTCCTTCAGCATCATCAGTACTTGTTGTCTGACCCAGAGTTATAGTACCTTCGTATACTTTGGGCATGTTCATGCATTCTGAAACCCGTTTGGTCGCCTTTCCGGTGCAAATCACCAAGACACCCGAGGCCATTGGATCCAATGTTCCGGCGTGACCAACCTTGCGACAAGCTGTCAGACGACGAACTGTTTTGACAACCCCAAACGACGTCATGCCCTGGGGTTTGTCAATGTTGAGTACCATCCCGGATTCATAATCAATTGAGTCTGTCATGTCGATGGAACGCACAAATGATCCTCTAACACATTGAGTATTCTGCGTTTAACAGAATCAACATCTCCTTCAATGATGCATCCGGCAGCGCGCTTGTGTCCACCTCCGTTAAAAGCAGCGGCCACCAGGTTGACATCCACATATTTCTTCGATCGCAAGCTCACTCTGAAACATCGGGGCTGCGTTTCCATCATAAAGAATTCAACCTCGGTTCCGCCAACAGCCAACAGGTAATCAACAAAACCTTCTGTATCGGCTTCTGCGTTGGATGCCAGCACGCCGTTGGAAAGATGGATGCACGATACGCGATCATCATAATGGAATTCGAGTGTTGCCAGTGCAGAAGCCAGAGCGCGCATGGTGCTTTTCGAAAGCTGGTGATAGACTTTATCCGCGATGTCGTTTGGCCGTGCACCACCCGCCACCATAGCAGAACAAATTTCAAGGGACCGGCGTGTCGTGTTGGGAAATATAAAGCGTCCGGTGTCGCAGAGAATCCCTGTGTATACCATGGTTGCCAGTTCAGGTGTCAGGGGAACGTTAAATTGCCGCAGAAGGAAATATACGATCTCAACAGTGCTGCTTTCTTCCGGTTGAACCAGGTTGATTTGCCCGAAATACCCGTTACTTGGATGATGGTCGATGTTAACGATTATAAAATCATCTGAGATCCATTTGCTTACGCGTCCGATCCGATCCAAATCTGCGGCATCGAGTACGATTAAAACACTATCTTGAGGAGGTTTATGATACACATCCAGAAGATGGATCTCATTCGCCCCTTTCAGAAACTGAAATTTATCTGGAACAGTATCATCAAGAACGATCATGGATGACTTGCCTAAATGACCGAGTATCTCGTCAAAAACCAGACATGATGAAATAGCATCGCCGTCTGGATTCACATGCGTGGTAATCACAAACCGCTCATTTTCTGTGATGCATCGACTCAGTGCTTCAATTGACGAAGGTATCGGAGATTTCTGTCGGTTCATTGCGGCTCGTTTTCGTTTGCGTGGTCATGATTGTGGATCTGTTCAATTAACTGATCGATGTGTGATCCATATTCCCAGCTCGTGTCAAGGTAAAAGCGTAACAGAGGTGTATTGCGCAGACGCAAGCGTTTACCAAGAATTCGTTGTATAAAAGCGGAGGCACTTTGCAGACCCTCCAGTGCCTGTTCACCCCGTTCAATTCCGCCAAGAGCACTAAAATAGACCTTGGCGTTTTTCAAATCGGGTGATAGGACAACATTTGTGATGGTGACAAAACCGACGCGCGGGTCTTTCAACCGGGTACGAATAATATCACTGATTTCGCTTTTTAATAGTTCTGCGACTTTCAAAGCGCGATTCACAGGATCCTATCTTTCATAAAAAATCCGAAACAGAACCTATCAGTTCAATTCGATCGTCCTGCTCAATAGTATTGATGACTTTTGATAGCGTTGATTCAATAAAACGTCGTTCATTCGACACACAAGCGACACCGATGCCGGCACGCTGCCACTTATCGAGATAGTCGATCTCAGCAATGGAGACGTTAAATTTATTGCGGATTTTTATTTTCACGCTCTTCAGAATAAATCTCTTTTCTTTGAGAGAAGCAACTCCTGGAAGATGCAGATCCAAATTGAGGGTTCCGATCAGCATTTATTCTAGTGTTCTTGCGGTTTCAATAACACGGTACGTCTCAATTAAATCACCAACCTCGATTTCTTTAAAATGATCTAGCACAACACCGCATTCATAACCTGCGGACACATCTTTCACATCATCCTTGAATCGTTTCAGAGAGGCGATTTTCCCTTCGTAAACCACCTCACCTTCGCGGATTAACTTCATCAAGCTGTTTCGAACGATTTTACCTGTCAGGACATGACATCCGGCAATCACACCAATCTTGGATGCGCGGAAGACTTCACGAACCTCAAGAGATCCTGTCACTTCTTCGTTTAACTCCGGCTCCAGAAGACCGGAAAGTGTCAGCTTAATGTCATTGACGACGTCGTAGATAACCTTATAATGACGGATATCAACATTTTCTTTTAATGCAAGATCCCGCGCTTGGGTATTGGCAGTCACGTGAAATCCGATGATAACAGCCTGAGAGGTCACGGCCAGGAGCACGTCCGATTCGGTAATGGTTCCCACGCCCTTATGGATAATGCGAACAGCCACATCGCCAGTTCCCATGTCCATTAATGAATCGCTGATGGCCTCAACAGAACCATCCACATCTCCCTTGATGATAATACTCAATTCTTTAAGTGCGCCTTCAGCAATCTGTTTTGAGATTTGGTCTAAAGTGAGACGCCGGATCTGCCTGAATCCCTGCTCACGCTTCAGTTGTTGTCGTTTTAAACCTATTTCACGGGCCTCCTGCTCTGTATCTGTGACAATTAACGTATCTCCTGCTTGAGGCATTCCCGTAAAACCTAAAACCATGACCGGTGTTGAGGGGGGGGCTTCTTTGATAATTCGATTCCGTTCATTAAACATGGCACGAACACGTCCATTGTATTGACCGGCAACAAATACATCTCCAACACGCAGAGTCCCTCTCTCAACAAGCACAGTACCAATAATACCTTTTCCCCGATCCATGCGCGTTTCAATGACAATCGCTTTTGCGTTAGCCGAATGATTGGCTTTGAGTTCGAGAATTTCTGATTCAAGAATAATCAGGTCCATCAGTTGATCAATGCCTTCTCCTGTCTTTGCGGAAATCAGAGCACACTGAACTTTTCCGCCCCATTCTTCTACTAACACATTTTTTTCGGAAAGCTGTTTTTTGATCATGTCCGGATCTGTATTGGGCCTGTCGATTTTGTTGATCGCGACAATGATAGGTACGCCTGCAGCGCGCGCATGGTTAATTGCCTCAATAGTTTGCGGCATCACAGCATCATCGGCTGCAACAACCAGAATTACAATATCGGTGACTTGTGCGCCCCGTGCTCGCATGGCTGTAAACGCTTCGTGACCAGGTGTGTCGAGGAAGGTGATATTCATATCTTTGTGGGTCACTTCATAGGCGCCAATGTGCTGGGTAATACCGCCCGATTCACCGGCTATGATGTTGCTCTCACGTATGAAATCGAGAAGAGATGTCTTTCCATGGTCCACATGCCCCATGATGGTCACAACGGGTGGACGGGGCTCCAGAAGCGATGGATCTTCTTCCTCAACAGCTGTCACTTCATCAAGGCGCTCTTCCCCATATTCTGTCATGAATCTGACATCATAACCGAATTCATCTGCCACCATCACGATGGTATCACGATCAAGCCTCTGATTGATGGTTACAAGTAATCCCATTGATATGCATGACTGAATCACGTTACTCGGTTCGACATCCATTAAATTGGCCAGCTCGGCAACAGACGTAAATTCAGTTGTATAGATGATAGTCTCATCATTTACTTCGATACCATCGGTCTCTTTATCTTTCCTGTGGCGTTTTCTTTTTGTCGCCGTATCACTCATGCGTGCGAGAGTTTCCTTGATGGAAGCTTCGATCTCTTTCTCGTCAATGACAACGGCCGATTTCTTTTTCCGTTTCCGGCGCCTTTTTTTCTTATTAGCCAGATCAGAATCGTCTTTGATGTGATCTTCAAGGGTCGATTCAACCCTTTTATGTCTGTGGTGTTTCTTCTTATCTGCTTCTGTCTTCTTTTCTTCGGTCTTCTTTTCGACCTTGGGATGACGCTTCAGGTGTCGCTTGGGTTTTTCTTCTTGAGGCGTTTCTTTCTTTGCTCCACCTTTCTTTGTTTCGACTGTTTTATCAACAGGCTGTTTGGTGACATCATCTGCTTGTGTGACTTTCTCTTCTGTTGCAACGGGTTCTTCGCGTAATGTCGGCTTCTTGATCTTGGCAGATTCAGTCTCACTCCTGACGGCTTTTTCAACTTTCCGTTTGGGCTTCCTTGGGGATACATCTTTTCTCTTGATCACCTTAACGGGTTCAAATACGTCTTCCTTGGAACGCTCCAGAATCTCATCTATCTCGTGTTTGATTGCTTCACGTCTTGCCTCTTCTTCGGCGCGTTTCTCTAAAATGCGCTTTCGGAAATCAGGCTCATGATCGATTTCAGTATCACTTTGTGCAAAATTCGAACAAACCAGTTCATACATGGCTTCATCTAATGGTGCCATATGGTTCATGACTTTGAAATTATGTTCACGGAGATAATCTATTAACGCTTCGTTTGAGATGTGAAACTCTTTAGCGATCT
>CAZDVF010000085.1:0-9253 GCA_964508725.1 uncultured bacterium
GACCGGTTTAGGATCGAGAACCACTGGCAGAGCCAGTGGTTTGAAGATCAATCAATCACTCCCGTCACTGCACAGGCAATATCCCCAACTCCTGTTCGTTTCTTTAATAGACGCGCCTCAAGCGGTCCCGCGGGACGCACGAGCCGTCGACCACGGGGAAGGGGATCAACCATCGGATCAGATCCGTGCCCATACACCGGTCCCCTTTTCCGATTGGTCTGTTATGGGAGCCTCAAAGCGCCAGGACATCTCCTCGATTTTGAAAGGACAAGAATATCACCTCCCAATCAGGCCAACCAAATCCTGCAAATCTAATTTCTACAAATCACAGCGACTCACTTCGGATGGACTAAATCGAACGAGAAATCCCTTGATAATCAGCGTTCCGCGTCGTACTTTTATCTTTTGGAAAGAATAAGACGAGGAGGCCTGGGTGACCTCGCGAAATAAACCGCGTGGAGATTTCTTTTCTTGGACATGGGGTGACACGGAAATCGAGAACTCGAAAATCTTGCGCAAACAATTACTCGATATCATTTCGCAGGGATTTTCCGGTGTTTTGGTTACCTTGCGCCAAACGCGTTACGAATTCACCGATCCAAAAGTGCTGCGGATGATTGCCCAGGCGAGCCAGTGGGCCAAGCGGCGCGATGTAGAATACTGGATTCACACGGACCCAAGACAAGCGTCACGCTCCTTTTTGACCCGGACAGGCGAGCGCACCCAATATCTGATCACCACACAGGATCTGAAAAACACCAGGAAGCGGATACGTCCCAACCTTGCTCCGGTAGTCAAAAATCAATTTCGGCTTCAGTACCATATTCCCCGAAACATTCCCGCTCCGATTCTGCAAGAGGGGGCCATCTGTTTCGAACCCTCTGGTCTTGAACGGGCTTTCATTTTTCAGATTATTGATAATCAGATCTGTCTCGAAACCCTCAGGGATATCACGTCCGTCAGCCACTTCTATACCAATATGCAAAAGGGAATCACCGAGGTCTTTGGGACCATTCAAGCGCCAGATGACGAATCTTGGCAAGTATTGGCCTTCCCTCGATTTGATACCAATCTTTACGACTATGCGGGTCGAAATAACAACGACCTGTTCAACATCTACATCGAAGATCTATTTGACGCCTGCACACATCTGAACGGTGTGACCTGGGGGCAAGAACAAAGCGGCTACGGCGACCGGACAAACCTCTATCCTGTCAGCTTGTCGCTGTACAACAGTTTCATAGCCGAATTTGGTTACGATTTGCGGGACGTGCTCTACGCCCTTGTGTTGCCGGTGGATAACGCCTCACACATTCCGATTCGATGTGATTACAACAACCTGCTGATTGATGTGATCGTTGATGCCCAAAAAAGTTACCACCAGATGGTTCACAGCTTTTTCACTGGTGTGCAGTTCGGAACCCACTTTCCGATTCCGGTGGACGATCACGGCATTCGGCACGGGATACATAGCGCCCTCGATCCATGGCGCGAACTTGACCCGGACGCCACACCCATCGTTGACCTGACATGCACCGGCCACCCCTATGAGACACTCTCATCCATTCTTCCCGAAATCATCATCGCCAAGAGCTTGTGTGCCCATTCTCCATTGCGCATCGCGTTCATGAACGTCGTCTGCAAAATGGACAAGTTAGACTGGCTTGCCGCACTGATTCACCTCTTCGGCCTCTATTCACTCCACTGGATTACAGGCGATCGTCACCATTCCAATTCGGCAACCAGAGTTGACAACTTATCGCAGACCGCAGCAGCATCCCTGTGTAAAATCAATCAACAATGGGAAGCCATTCAGTCGCACACAGGTCTTCTTGCTCCGGAAGCTGACATTGTGATGATTAAACCGGTGGAAACACTGTTGGCACAATCTCCGAAGGACGCAGAGAAGATGCTTCAGTCTGTCCATAACCTGATGATCGATCTGATCTTATCTGGATATCAGATAGACATGATCTCGTCTCATCTATTGAAGAAAGGACAACGCGCAGGTGACCGCTTGCAGATCGGTAAACGCGTATACAGTGGCTTGATCTACCCTCATCCTGACATCGTTGATTCAACTGCACTGGATCTGCTCACATCGCTGGATCGCACCGGTTTCCCCATTCTGTTCGGCGATGAATGCCCACAACGCACCAGTGCCGGAAAATCCGTCGCCCGCATATCTTCCGAAGCATTCGACATGTCGAAAAACACCGTAGAGACAATCAAACAGCGTGGCCTTGAACCCCTGCTTCACACACCAAAAGGCACACTGGGCACTGTCATACCACAAATCGGTGGCAACTTGATTCTGCTATGTCCCACTCGAATGGATGGATCGGACAAGGGCCGCGTCCAATATCGGGACAAATCATTCGAAGCGGCAGTGACAAAGACTCTTTCCATCTACTGGTTGACAGAAGACGGAAAGGCCGAAAAACTGCTGTAACGCGGCAGGTCCATTCACTCCATCAGACAGCATGCGAATGGATGACAGGGGAATCATGTTGTTTTTCATTCTGGAATTAGACAACGTGAAGAGTGATGGACCGCATATCCGTCAACAGAATGGCCTGAACAAATCGGGGAATATAGCAGAGGAAAGCTGGTCAATCGGTCACAATCATCGTGCTGGAACAGGATAATGACGCGACAGAGTCCAGTGCATGAACGTAGCATGCCCTGGGATCAGCCACGTTCTTCAGACAGTAGAGCCTGCGAAATCGACGTTCATCACGGTCTCTTTTATCTGTCACATCAACCAGCGAACCCCACGAACAGGCGAGACACTGTTCATGCTGGTCTTTCAACAGTCCTGCTGTTTTGATTGAAACAAGGGCCGCTTCTTTGGTCCAAAGCCGGCCTGATCCAATCTCAATGACTTCGATCTGTTTCGGCTGGTACACAACAATGCGCCCCCGATCTTCCCGAATCTCTCCAACCATCTCGATACGCATCTTCGGAATAAAATCGAATTGGCGCATCACTTTCTCTGATACACGCACGTAGAACGGATCCTCAAATGCATGAAGCCCGATGAAACCCTGCTTGATGATCAGCAGATATCCGCGAAGGCGGGTCTGTTCCTCCCGGGGCAGGAGAACTTTAGTATACCAAGGCTTGACATTGATGATCTCTCCTGCCAAGTCCAGTCGCTTGAACCGGACAGAGCCTAACCATGACTCAAACTGGTCTACCTCATCTTGGAATTGTGCAAATGACTCATCATCCAGCATCAGCTGCGGCTGCGGATTGACCTTCTCTTCACAGTAATAGGTGCACCCGCGGCAGGTTTTACCAACGTGATTGAAACCGTGAACGCACCGTTCTCCTTTTTCCAGAAGCACGCATCGCCACAAGAAATAGAGGCATCCCTGTGGAAAACATGCCTTCTCTTTGAGCACATGATATGCCGAAACCCACCCGTCAAACCGGCGGTGAGCGTCCATGTTGCATCGAAATACATCGCGGCGTTTATATGGATTGGTAATGGTCATCGCGCGCTACGCGCCAGGTCATCCTCAAACAGCTCTTTGCGCCGGGCTTCAAGAAGTTGATTCGTATCGCCTCTGAATTCGGCCGCCGTCACGACCGTCACACCGTGATCTTTGGCAAAACGGAAAATGCGGTCCACGCGCGACTTCCAGTAAACATCGCGCAAAAGATGGTGGTCGATGATCAACTGGACGACATTGGTTTTATGAATCACGGCTTCAATCCGCGCAAAGACTGCATCAAGGGGCTCTTCGGACCTGGTGTCAGTTTTTAGATAGGTCACAGGTCCGTCCAGATAGATCGTGTTTGCGTTCTGCTGAAAAATAAAAGCCAGCGGCTCGTCACGACACAAACCCTGAACATCCGAAGTGAAAAGAAAAGATTCGTCACTCTGATGCACGGCAACCTGTAAAACATAACCCATCTTTTCTGATACACCGTGCGGAACCGGATCTGAAAAAGAAAGCCGCGTCTTACCAAATGTGAGCGTCCGCCCGTCGGCGAACACCGTATCCTTGGGCAGCCCCTGGATCTGCTTGAGCAGACTAAAGGCCCTGTTTCGCTGGTGAACATTGGCGTGTTGGTTGGGATTTTTTAAAAGAAGTATTTTGTCTCGATAAACTTCAGGATTGTCCTGAATGAAATGGTCCAGATGGTAATGGGTGATGATGATGACATCGGCCACCTCGATGAACAGGCGGATGCGCTCCAGATGCTTTTTCAAGCTCCACTTTTCCAGCGGATGCGGTGGAAATCCATGCCGCATCGGCGCGAGCGAAGCACCCGGATCGATGAGCAATTTGAGCTGGCCCGTTTCAACCAGAGTCGCCATGGACCGGCATCCCATTGATTCTGCGGCCAAAGGTGTAATTTTCAACAGTCAATCCAAAGTAAATTGGTATCTTGGAAAAGCCCCGGCTCTGAGGCAAAGACAAGCAGAACCATAGCAGAGAATCCGGGGCCAATTGGTTATCAATCTTGCTCCTAGTCAAATCAGGACGGAACCGTGAACGAATCCGGCCCCTAACGGACAGAACATCCGATCGCTTGCGTCTATTTGGTTATGTTCCAATCTGCCACGACGAGAGATACACCTTTTGCTCTTCGGTCAGTTCGTCAATCGAAATCGACATAGACGTCAGTTTCAGTTCGGCCACCCAGTTTTCAATCTCTTCAGGAACGTTGTAGACCTTGGCCTCCAGCTCCTGGGCATGTTTGACAACCCACTCGGTCATCAACGCTTGCGTCGAGAAGCTCATATCCATCACACTGGCTGGATGCCCCTCGGCCGCAGCCAGATTCACCAGACGTCCCTCTGCCAACAGAAATATCGTGCGTCCGTCGGGCATCACATATCCATCGACATTCTGACGCAATCCCTTCTTGACTTCAGCAGCCATCTCTGTAAGCGATGGAATGTCGATCTCGACGTTGAAGTGACCGGAATTGGCCACCAGAGCGCCGTCCTTCATCACTGCGAAATGCTCACGGCGCAAGACATTGATATCGCCTGTCAGCGTGCAGAACAAATCGCCAATCGGCGCAGCTTCAATCATGGGCATGACACGAAATCCATCCATAGCCGCTTCGATGGCCTTGATGGGATCCACCTCTGTCACAATGACGTTGGAGCCCATGCCGCGGCATCGCGTGGCAAATCCACGTCCGCACCATCCATATCCCGCCACGACCACATTTTTCCCGGCCAGCAAAATATCCGTGGCGCGAATGATGCCATCCACGGTGGACTGACCGGTGCCGTACCGGTTGTCAAACAGATTCTTGGTTTTTGCGTCGTTCACCGCAATCACGGGAATCTTGAGCGACCCGTCAAGCGCCATGGCCCGCAATCGGATAACGCCTGTTGTGGTCTCTTCCATGCTGCCGAGAATCTCCGTCACCTGATCGGCATAATCGGAATGGATCGTGGAAACCAGGTCAGCCCCGTCATCCATCGTCACGTGGGGGCGCCGTTTGATGGCTCTGTGAATATGATCGTAGTAGGTCTCTTTATCCTCAGCGCGAATCGCGTAAACTGAGATGTTAAAATCTTTGACGAGAGACGCGGCCACATCATCCTGCGTTGAAAGAGGATTCGAAGCAACCAGGGTTACATCTGCTCCCCCCGCGGCAAGGGTGCGCACCAAATTAGCTGTCTCGGCTGTTACGTGCAGACAGCCAGAGAGCCGTTTCCCCTCCAGGGGTTTCTCCTTTTTATATCTATCACGAACCTGCTTCAGGACAGGCATATCCTGATCTGCCCACAGAATCCGGCGTTTGCCCTCTGCGGCCAGGTCCAAACTCTTGACATCGTACTCCATGTGTTTCCTTTCGATCATGATTGAAATGGGACAAGAAATCCCATTAGGCTTTCAGTAATTCATCGACACGATCAGTTTTCTCCCACGTAAACTCGGGCTCCTGACGTCCAAAATGGCCGTAGGCTGCTGTCTTCCGGTAAATCGGCCGACGCAGATCCAGCCGCTTAATCATGCCAGCCGGAGTCATATCAAAAACTGTCTTCACTTTCCGCACCAGTTCATCGTCTGAAACCTGACCTGTGCCGAGAGAATTAACCAGAACCGAAACAGGCTCCTCAGTTCCGATGGCGTAGGCCAGCTGAACCTCACACCGCTGAGCCAAGCCTGACGCCACAACATTTTTAGCAATCCAGCGCGCGGCATACGATGCGGAACGATCCACTTTGGTGGGATCTTTTCCGGAGAAGCATCCACCGCCGTGACTCCCGAATCCGCCGTAGGTGTCGACGATAATTTTACGTCCCGTTAAGCCTGTATCAGCGTGCGGTCCGCCCCGAACAAACCGGCCTGTGGGATTGATCAAGTACTTGATATCCTTCACGTCAAAGAGATCGGCGGGCATGACAGGCTTGATCACTTGTTCAATGATGTCGGCGCGAATCTGCTCCATGTCCTGATCAGGATCATGCTGTGCCGCGATGACCACCGTATCGACTTTAACGGGCTTGTCTCCGTCGTATTGGATGGTGACCTGACTCTTTCCATCGGGTCGAAGGTATGAGAGGATGCCGTCCTTGCGAACGCGAGTCAGCCGCATAACTAGTTTGTGAGCCAGCATAATAGGAAGCGGCATCAACTCAGTGGTCTCATTGCAAGCGAATCCGAACATGAGCCCCTGATCTCCCGCGCCTTGCCGGTCAACACCCAGGGCGATGTCAGGAGACTGTTCCTGGATCACGTTGAGAATGGCGCAGCTTTCGTAATCGAACCCATAATTAGGATCAATATATCCGATGTCCTTGATCACATTCCGAATCAGCGCAGGGATGTCAACATAGGTCTCAGTGGTAATTTCACCGCCCACCATGACCATTCCCGTGGTCGTGAACGTTTCACAGGCCACGCGTCCGTACGGATCATCCTGAAAAACTGCATCGAGAATCGCATCCGAAATCTGATCGGCCATTTTATCAGGATGACCTTCAGTCACCGACTCGGATGTGAAATAATGTTTGCCCATCAAACACCTCCAGAATTGTGAGTAAACGATATAGGCAGGTATCTGCCGTCCAGTTTAGGATCGAGAACCACTGGCAGAGCCAGTGGTTTGAAGATCAATCACTAAAAAGTTCATCCCAGAATGAATGGATTGAGCGGGTCGGATTGATTACATCCCCTCATCGAGGTCGCCTTCTAATAATGCGGCCAGCGCCTCAGCCACCAAAGTTTCGTCCTCACCATCAGTGCGAAGGATGATCTCCGATCCCTTCTCTGCAGCGAGCATCAAAACCCCCATGATGCTTTTCCCGTTGACTTCCAGACCATCCTTGCTGATATACACATCCGCATCGTATTGCGACGCAGTTTCAACAAAACGCGCCGCAGGTCGGGCGTGAAGCCCGTATTTATTTCTGATGATCAGCTTGCGTTCCATCATTTTTAATTTACTCCAGGACAGAAAGAAATTGATATGACAAAATAAAGCCGCTAAAGTCAAGCATTCTCATGACATACGTTCACGAAGACGCCTGACAAGATCGATCAGCGTATCACGTGCAGGACTGGCGTCGAGCAACATGAGCGGTTCAATGGCCAGAGATGTGAGCGTTTCAACAGCATCCTGTGTCGCCTGCAGTGTCCCCGCTTTTTTGAACATTTCTTTAATTTCTTTGATTTCAGCCTGTGACAACACACCGCTGCCCCAAAGTTGCTTGAATCGTCTCTTCGCTTCAGGATCGGCCCGATGGAGAAAATCAATCGTCAAGTAGGTCTTCTTCCCTTCCATGAGATCGCTTCCCAGCGGCTTGCCCAGAATGTGTTGATCCGAAATGATATCAAGTAAATCATCATGTATTTGAAACGCCTGCCCCAACAAACCGGCGAAACGCCTCAATGCTTGACGCTCTTCCTCGCGGCCATCCCCCAATATAACGCCTATCTCACACGACACTTCCATAAGCTTGGCCGTCTTTTTTATAATCATGTCATTGTACGCATGAAGGGAAACAGATTCTCGCACTTCAAAGTCTTTATCGAGTGCCTGACCTTCACACAAAACAAGCAAAGCTTCGCTGAACAAATCGAGTACAGATCGCAACTCTGGATGATGTGTCTTGAGCATTGTCTTGTAGGCAAGTGTGACCAGCGCATCTCCGGCGAGAATGGCCGTGGCTTCATCCCACTTGGTGTGGACAGTTGGCCTCCCTCTACGGACATCATCGTGGTCCATGATGTCATCGTGAACCAGGGTAAACGTATGGAGCAATTCGACGGCCACAGCTGCAGAAAGGCACGACTCAGTGGTGCCACCAACAGCTTGACACGAGAGGATTAGAAGGATGGGACGAATCCGTTTGCCGCCGCCTTCGAGCAGGTGCCGCATAGGCTGGTATAAACTTTCGGGTGTCCGACTTTGAAACACATTCTCGATCTCAGTGTTGACAAACTGTTTTAATTCATCCATCAAATCGAACGTCACATCCGCCTCATTCACAACGTTGTAAAACGCCGGCTCTTTGAAGATCATTCACTGTGAGTGACGCTGTTAAAAACATCACCAACCGCAATGCGTCACGCCACGTATCGATCAGTGAAACCAGCCCGGTGACACCTTCCCGATCCAAAATCCGAAGGAAGGGCAGCGCAGCGCCGCACATGTGGGCGCCCAAAGCCAGAGCCTTGGCCGCTGTGACGCCATTATCAATACCGCCGGAAGCAATGACCTGAACGTCATCCATTTGACGGACCATCACCAGCGACTCGGCGGTCGGGATGCCCCAATCCCAAAATTGTTCTGCCAGAGCGCTATCAGCCCCGCGGTACGATTCCATTGCGGCCCAGGAGGTCCCGCCAGCTCCGGCTACATCAATCACCGTCACACCGGCGTCAACAAGCTGTCGGGCCACAGATCGTGAGATACCGCATCCCACTTCCTTCACAATGATCGGGACAGACAGGTTTTTGACCAGCATCTCAATCCCCGAGAGCACACCGCGAAACTGTCCTGATCCTTCGGGCTGAAGCATCTCTTGCAGGGGATTGAGGTGCACAGCCAGAGCGTCAGCTTCCAGGCAATCGACCAGTCTCTGGAAAGGTTCTGCATCCTTTTGTCGCGTCACCTGTTCTGCGCCAATATTTCCCACAATTACAGATCGCGGCGCCTTTTCCCTGACGATCCGATAGGACTCAAGAAGACCGATTTGTTCCGTCATCTGCCGCTGGCTGCCCACCCCCATGGCAATGCCCGTCTCACAGCAAACCTCGGCAAGCTGCCT
>CAZDVF010000086.1:0-9087 GCA_964508725.1 uncultured bacterium
CATCGCTGATGCCATGGAGCATGATCAAACACGCTCCCACCGTCTCAAACTCAGGTCTGGGCTTTTGAATGCCTTTGATCAGCCTTGCCTGCACGCGAGTTGCCCTCCGCACGCCAGGCACGCCGCCAGCACGCCACATGCAGCCATCGCACGCGCCATTGAAGCGGGTCTTGGAGAAACGCAAAAACCGTCGCTGATTCTGGCCCGGACCCACATTGGGTACGGAAGTCCAAACAAACAGGATGCTGCATCATCCCACGGTGCGCCGCTGGGCGCGGATGAAGTCCGCTTAACAAGAGAGCGTCTCGATTGGCCTCTCGATGCGGATTTCTATGTACCCGAAGATGTGCGGACCCTGTGCCGCGATCATGTCCATGCGTTGAAATCCACCTATCTGGACTGGATGACACAATTTAACATTTGGAAGGAGCAACATCCCGATTTGGCTGCGGCGTGGCGCGTCATGCTGCAGAAGACACTTCCCAAAGATCTGGAGTCTCAGCTCCTGAATGCCATTCCACAAAAATCCACAGCCACACGTGTTTACAGCGGCGCCGTGTTGCAGAAGGCTGCCGAACTCATTCCCGGTCTCATCGGCGGCGCAGCTGATCTGGGACCCTCCACAAAGAGTCTCATTGCCAGTTCAGCCTCTATTTCCCGTGATCATTTTGACGGACGGAACATCCATTTCGGCATCAGGGAACATGGCATGGGAGGTATCCTCAACGGGATGGCTCTCTACGGCGGATGGATTCCATTCGGATCTACATTCTTTGTTTTTACCGATTACATGCGGCCGCCTATGCGGCTGGCGTCTTTGATGAAGCTGCAAGTGATCTACTTGTTCAGCCACGACAGCCTGTTTGTGGGTGAAGACGGACCCACGCATCAGCCGGTCGAACATCTGGCTGCCCTACGCGCCATTCCTGGTCTGACGGTCATTCGACCTGCTGACGGTCCGGAAACAGCCCTGGCGTGGGCGTTTGCCCTGCGTCGAACGGACGGGCCGACAGCGTTGATCCTGTCACGCCAAACTCTTCCTCTGATTACACGTGTAAATCCCCTCGATATATCTGTCCTGTCTCGAGGCGGGTATGTCCTCTCTGATTCCAATCACGGACACCCGGACGTGATTCTCGTAGCCAGCGGTTCAGAAGTCGGCCTGGCAATTGAGGCGGGTCAACTGTTGGTGAAAAAGGGGCGCACAGTCCGAATCGTGTCGATGCCCTCACTGGATCAGTTCCTATCACAGCCCGAATCTGTCCGCGAAGCGGTGATTCCGAACAAGACGAGTCCTCTTGTTGTGATCGAAGCCGGAATTCATCAGGGCTGGCATGCTGTGAGTCGTGCGCCGATCCTCTCAATCGGTATGACAGGATTCGGCGCCTCAGCGCCCTACCAGGATCTGGCAGAACACTTTGGATTTACTGGGTCCGCAATCTGTCAAAAGGTGCAAACCTGGCTGGAGAATTTGAAATAAAAAATCCCGGTACGTGAACCGCACAGGGATGAATTCCACTAACCTGTGGTAACATATCACACCTGATACACACCCTTCTCTAATATTGTTTTCCCGTCGATGACCATTGTCGGATTCAGAATCACGCCGTCAAAATGGCACGCCACAGAGACCTTTCCTCCAAACGAGATATTATTACCCAATGCCACGTGCGCTGTGCCGAGAGCTTTTTCAGCCTCGAGCACACAATCTGTAACTTTCGCAGCGGCGTTGGTTCCGACACCAACTTCACCAATTGTGCGTCCGGATTTACCGTACGGACGCAGGAGCTTCCTGATTTTCACAGCATCCTCTTGACCAGTGATCCGGACGACCTGACCATTTTTAACTGCCATGTGCACAGGAGTGGTTATCAGCCCTACGCCGGGGAATGATCCGTCGATAACCAAAACGCCATTTGAGCTCATGTGCACAGGCGCGGCGCATGCTTCTCCAGCAGGCAAGTTCGAAAATTGACCCGATTCGTGGATCATTCCCGTATCGGCGTATCCGCGCATGCGGGAAATAGAGTATGTGAGGTCAGTGCCGGCTGGTGTTGTCAGGTGCGCAGAATGACCGATGGTAAATATGTCGGCCACTTTTCTGCTTTTATCAATGAGCGCCCGATAGTCGCCTGTCATGGTGCGGATCAGAGTTTCTTCGGTGACGCTTGGCAGGCTGGCAATGCGAGCTCCTCGTTGACAGGCTTTTCGACGTGCCTGGGTATGCGACAGAGATCGACTCGTCAGAAGGATAATTACGTGATATCCCAGCATGTACGATGCGACATCTTTCGAAGGTTCGCAGTTATGATTGGTGATGGGGGGCAGGATGATGAGAGATGGTTTTTTCGAGTATCGCAAGGCTTCCTGGTAAAAGGCGTATCCCAGTGTGCTGTAGGGTGGATCAACAAGAATAAGCAGGCTTTCATTTCGCCGTAATCGCATGCAGTCGCTGAGAACAGATTGAATTGCTTCACGCATTTTCGACATTCAGCCGAATCCTTTCGTCCCGGCAGGGTTATCTTATAGGGTAGAACATTCTGGAACCGGTGTTTCGGGGGGATTTGTATCCAGATCGTTTTTGTATACAACACACTGTTGATGGACCAGAATCCTGATAAAGGCGCCGAGCCGGTTATAGACCGGCTCGACCTCCGATCCGTAAGTCTCTTTCAGAATCCGGCCGATTTCTTCCACAGTCTGAACGCCGTCACATTGTTTCCACACAAGACTGCCGAAAGAATCGAGCTGAATCTTGAGAACGGTGACCTTTCCCAGACGTTGAATGATACTAGTCAGAAACTTGTTTTTGAATTTGGGCCTCTTTAACGTGATGGTTCCGTCCGCGTTATCATCCCATTCCAGTGTTCTGACCGGAATCATGTCCAGCAGATTGGGACTCTCAGTTTTTTTCGCGGCCATTCTTCAGCGGGATAGAAATGAGTACATAAGCCAAGACACCGAAAACAACAAGCCCAAGCCAGGGATTTCCGCCTTCAATTATGGTTGGCAGAAGGGCATTGCCTTTGTTGGCGACGATCGTTGCAGCAATGATGATTCCCATCAACGCCTCGCCGGCGATGAGACCCGATGCGATAAGGATTCCGGTGTTTTCAGTTTTCTCTTTGTTAAGCTGGCGTTTTTTCATGATCGATTCGGTGGCCCATTTGATGATGCCGCCGACAAAGATTGCGAAGGTCGTGTGAAGTGGAAGATACATGCCCACGGCGATCAGCATGGGTGACGGCGCGCCGATGAGAATCAAACCAATGGAGAAAACGGCTCCCATAATCACCAAGGGCCAGGCCATTCCGCCGGTAATGATACCCTGGCTCAGCATGGCCATGAGACCTGCCTGTGGCGCTGGCAGCAACTCGCCTCCGATACCGCCCATTTCCGCATACCCGGTATGGAGAAGTTGAAGAACCAACGCCATGACCAATGCAGCGGATACAACGCCGACCATCACGCCCAATTGCATGTAGCGGGGTGTGCCTCCGAGAATGTGCCCGACTTTGAGATCCTGCATGATATCGCCTGCAACACCGCTCGAGCAGCAAACCACCGCAGCGACACCCAATACAGCGGCGATTCCGAAAGCGCCCTTCACGCCTACTGCGACCATGAGCAATGCCGCAACAATGAGGGTCGAAAGTGTGAGTCCTGAAATGGGATTGTTGCTGGAACCGATGGTCCCGACGAGAAATCCCGCGACAGCTGCGAAAAGAAAACCGGCGACTGTCATCACAAGGGCGGCCACTATGGCGCCGACCACGCTGTGGCTGAATAAATAATAAAGAATGGCGATGGGGATGACCAGCAGAATAATGGCGATCACGGTCACAGAATAGGGGATGTCTTTATCGAGGCGGTTTGTCTCTGTTTCGGTATTTTTTCCGATTTTCTTCAGGTCACGGAAGGCCCGGGTCATGCCGGTTCCCAAAGATTTTCGCATTTTGAAAAGTGTATAAAATGCCCCGACGATCATGGCCCCGACAGCCAAGGGCCGGACTTGGGAAAACCAGACTGCATTGGTGATTTCGAGCCAGTTGGATCCACCGTTTACCAGGTTCTGGAAACCGCCGTTGATGAAAACGAAGAGTGGAACCAGCATCAAATGGCCAAAAACGCCGCCGGAAAAGATGATGGAAGAGAGACGCGGGCCGATGATGTATCCGACGCCCAGCATGGCGGGCGATGCGGCTGGCGATTCAACAAAAATACCCCCGGTCGGATTTGTCGGGGCCCCCACGTTTTGCATCCCGCTGTTGACCAGTTGAAAATTCTTGACAACCGGAAGCGCCCAGAATTTTTCGACATATCCCTGAATCATATGCAACCCGAAATTGTTCCGAAAAAGTTCAAAGAGTCCCGCAAGTCCGAGTGAGCCGAAAACATATTTTGCGCCGGTTGCGCCGCCCTGGCCCGCTTTGACGATTTCACTGCAAGCCACGCTTTCCGGGAATGGCAGCGTCTTGTCCTCGATGAGCACTTTACGCAGGAAGATTACAAAAAGGACACCCAGAATCCCGCCGACAAGCATGAGGGCCGTGCTCTGGACATAATTAATTTTATCCCAGATACGCTCATTTGTCACAGGATTCTTGGCGATGAGAAATGCTGGAATGGTAAAAATTGCGCCTGCAACCAGGGCCTCACCGACCGCAGCGGTGGTTCGGCAGATATTTTCTTCAAGAATGGTGCCTTTGAAGATACGAAGAATCGCCATGGCCATGACAGCAGCCGGGAACGTTGCCGCGACAGTCATGCCGGCTACCAAACCCAGATAGGCGTTGGCCGCTCCCAAGACGATTGAGAGAATAGCGCCGATTAGGAGCGCGCGAAACGTAAATTCTTTCATGTTGGTTTCAGCCGGTACATACGGCTTGAATCCAGCAACCTCACCAGCATTCGTTTTCTCGTCAGCCATAGGTGACTCCTTTTTTCATGATTCAAAATGGATATGAATGACATACGAAGGAGGGAATGAATTATTTTAACATAGTTTTTGAAGATGTAAAAGTCAAGGAAAAATTAGACGGTTACGAGAAATAATACATTGACTTTTATCAAAAATGATGTATATTTTGTTAAAAAGTATGCGTCATCGACGCCAACGGAGTTTTTCTCGTTTCTAAAAGCGTGAAAGTATCAGCATGCCTTATCATTATCGTCCTCATTTCATCAAAACGTGGTTGATTTGCTGAATATCCGAGACATGACACTTGGACAATACGCACCCCGTGAATCAGTGATCCACGGATATGATCCGAGAACCAAGCTGTTTTCCAGTCTGATACTTATGACAATGTTGATGTTCACTCGACGCTGGGAAGTTATGATTGTTTTCTCCCTTCTGATTATTTTCATGTATGGCTTTGCCAAATTATCCTTGCGTCTGGCACTCAGTAATATTCGCCCGTTTATCTGGTTGTTTTTTCTGACGGTTTTGCTGCATGCTTTCTTTACACCTGGTGATTCACTTTTTCGGATACCATTCATTTCGACAACAGTTACTGCGGAGGGCCTACGACAGGGTGCATTCTATGCATTTCGAATTATCCTGTTTATTCTTGTCGCCAGTCTGTTGACATTGACAACGTCGCCCATGTCACTGACCGACGCGATGGAGCGATTTCTGAAACCGTTGCGCCGTTTTGGTGTTCCGGCTCACGAGGCAGCCATGATGCTGTCAATTGCCTTGCGGTTCATTCCCATTCTTGTTGACGAGGCCGATCGTATCCGCAAAGCACAGGAGTCACGCGGAAGTCAGTTTAGTGGCGGTTTAATCCAGCGTATCCGGAGTGTCATTCCGCTGGTTATCCCCCTCTTCATGTCTGCTTTTCGGCGAGCCGGTGATCTGGCGTTTGCCATGGAAGCCCGTTGCTGGCGGGGAGGAGACCATCGGACAAGTTATGAATTGCTGCATCTTGGAGCACGAGATTGGACGGCGATGGGAGCGAGCCTGCTAACGGCTGTGCCTGTGCTGATGTGGAGATAAGAGGTTACGGGTGACGGATCGACGCAACCTCAAGCTGACACTGGAATATGATGGCTCCGGATTTGCAGGATGGCAGATTCAGCCGAAGTTACGAACGGTTCAGACCGAACTGGAGAATGCGATCCTGAAGCTGACAGGAGAGCCAACCCGTATCATGGGCGCCGGGCGCACTGATGCAGGCGTTCATGCTTTGGGGCAGGTCGCCAGTTTCCACACAAACAGTCCACATCCGTGTGGAATTTTTGAGGCAGCGCTCAATGCTTTATTGCCTGACGATATCCGTGTCATCAGCGCGGAAGAGGTGAATCCGGTTTTTGATGCACGGCGCGACGCAACGGGCCGGACCTATCGATATGTTCTCTTACGACATCCGCGCGTGATCGGCCGGCAGTATGCCTGGTATCCCAGAATCGATTTTGATCTGGATGCCATGCAGAAGGCAACCCTGTATCTGGTGGGCGAACATGCATTTTCAGCGTTTTGCAAGATCCGGAGTGCGGTGGGATCGTGTATTTCGACAGTCGATAGCGCGACCTGGACAGAAGAAGATGGGATGTGCTGTTTCGATATTACGGGCATACGCTTTTTCCACAACATGATCCGCATTCTTGTCGGGACGTTGCTTGAAGTGGGCGCCGGACGGATGTCCGCGGATACATTTGAACAGATTCTAAACGAGGGCGATCGCAATCGGGCCGGTCCAACAGCACCGCCCCGGGGTCTCTTCCTCGTTCGGGTTGATTACAACAAAAGGAATTAGAAGGCAAAAACCGTCCATCGGCACGTGATGATTTGATCATGATGATCTATATTTTCAAGATTCTTGTGGAGGATACATGAAGTTTTTCATTGATACGGCAAATGTGGATGAAATTAAACAGGCTGCCGGACTGGGTGTGCTCGATGGCGTGACGACCAATCCATCCCTTCTTTCGAAGGAAATCCAGCGCACCGGGGGCAAGGCGCACGAGATCCTGAAAGCCATCTGCTGGATCGTGCAGGGTCCTGTGAGCGGTGAAGTCCTGGCGATGGACGCAGAAGGCATGGTGCGCGAGGCCCGCGAGCTGGCCAAGATCGACGACCACATGGTTGTGAAAATCCCCATCACTCTGGAAGGAGTCAAGGCTGTCAAGCAGCTCGCGTCGGAAGGCATTGATACCAATGTCACGCTGGTCTTTTCGCCGTCCCAGGCGCTTTTGGCAGCCAAGGCCGGCGCCACTTATGTCAGCCCCTTTGTCGGTCGTCTCGATGATATCAGCCATGAAGGCATGGACCTGGTGGGAGATATTCTCACGGTTTTTGACAATTACGGGTACGAAACCGAGGTCATCGTGGCCAGCATCCGCAATCCATTACACGTGGTGGACGCAGCCCTGCTGGGCGCTGACATTGCAACCATCCCGTTCAATGTGATCGAGCAGCTCTTGAAGCATCCCTTGACGGATATTGGTATTCAACGGTTTGCAGATGACTGGAAGAAAGTTGAAAAGTAATGGATCAAGTGTGCGGGAGACAGGATGAAGCGTGATGTGACAAACCGGCACGATGTAACCTGTGTATTGCTTGCGGTTCTGTTTTTCGTCACAGGGTGCGGCAAATCCCAGGATCGAAGCCGGCGGGAAGATCTGCTCGATATCATCGGGGCGACCGATTCGGTTCAAACAGAGCAGCGCGTATCAACCATCCAGGACCGGATCAGCGAGTCGAGGGCCAATGCCATCACGCGCGCTGTGGCCGATGTGAGTCCGGCGGTTGTCGGCATCCGGACCGAGGTGGTCAGGCGCGTCAGGCAGCGTGATCCATTCTGGGACTTCTTTCTTCCGAGAGAATATCTTCAGCGCGCCGAAGGGCTGGGATCCGGCTTTATCATTTCGCCCGACGGTTACGTTCTGACCAACGAGCATGTGATTCAGGACGCAAGCAAAATCGTTATCACCATTGTGGGCGGCAAGGAGTACGAGGCAAAGGTGGTGGGGAATGATCCCATGTCCGATGTGGCGCTTTTAAAAATCGACGGAGATGATCTGCCGTATATTCCCATGGGCAATTCCGACGAGATTATCATCGGCGAATGGGTGATCGCTCTGGGAAATCCTTACGGACTTTTTGACGTCTCGACCAAACCCACAGTCACAGTGGGCGTGGTCAGCGCCACAGAGATGGATTTCCGAGGCAGCATGCAGATTTCGGGACGGTCGTATGTCGACATGATCCAGACCGATGCGTCCATTAATCAGGGGAACAGCGGCGGACCGCTGGTCAACAGTCTGGGAGAATGCATCGGCATCAATACGGTGATCATGACAGGGGGCCAGTACAGCGAGGGATCCATCGGTATCGGATTCGCCATGCCCATCAACCGCGTCAAACGTATTCTGCCCGATCTGCGCACCATCGGCAGGGTCGATCGTTCGTTTCGCACCGGACTTGAAGTGGAAGACATCAGCTGGATGGCGGCCCGAATGCTGGGCATCTCCCAGCGCGACGGCGTGATTGTATCGCGCGTCGGATCTGACAGCCCTGCTGAAAAGGCCGGCCTGAAAGAACTGGATGTCATTGTCGCAATCGACGGCACGCGGATTCGTTCCACGACCGATGTCCGGAAAATCATCAATAATCTCGATGTGACAGAGACGAAAAGCCTCATGTTACAGGTTTTTCGTGAGGGCAAGCTGTTTAAAGTTGAACTCAAGATCGAAAAGTAAGTGTACCGTTTTGTCCAAACCGAAGGAGGGGAAAAAGATGAAGAGGATGTTGATCCCGACAGTTGTGGTCTTGTTGCTGTTTGTTCTGGCAGCCGGGGCGCTTTATGGCGATGATACTGATATTCCGCCCAGGATTGGAACCCGTGTTGCCACCATGGGATATTTGTCCAATCTGTATCTGCGCGACAGTTACAACATCTGGGCTTTTCCGTCCACCATCACGGCGTACCGGAACATGGTGTTTATTGATTCGTATTTCAAAGGCACTGATAAGTATGGTTTGTGGCGGGGTGGCATCAATTTGCCGATCTCACAGACGTTCACCCTCGGCGTGTACATGGACAACACAACACGGTTTCTTTCGCACAGCGATACACGTTT
>CAZDVF010000087.1:0-8958 GCA_964508725.1 uncultured bacterium
TTGATGTGGAAAAGTACATCATTATTCTTTCTGCGTCGAGGTGAAGAACACCTCGACGAGCTAAAAACCGGACTTGACCTCACTGACAACCTCAGCAATCTCGCGCGCCGCCGCGGCCGGATCGTCTGCATTCAGCACAGCGGAGATCACAGCCACACCGTCTGCGCCTGCATGGATAGCAGAAGCGCAGTTTTCAGCCGTCAGTCCCCCGATAGCCACAATCGGCTGCCGAGTCAGAGTTCGAATGGCTCGGATCAGTTCCGGTCCGCTGATGTGAACGTTATCCTTTGTTGTTGTGGGAAAAATCGCGCCCACGCCCAGATAGTCCGCCTCGCGCATGGTTTCAAGCTCCGGGATGCTGTGCACAGATCCGCCAATGATCCGATTCCCGACAAGTTTACGGACAGCACCGACAGGCAGATCCGTCTGCCCGACGTGGATGCCATCTGCGTCGACGGCAAGTGCGATATCCACCCGGTCATTGATGATCAGAGGGATGCCCGACGCTCTCGTGACGGAACGGACATCCAGAGCCTGTTGGAAAAAATCGTGTCCTTCGCCCATTTTGTTCCGCAACTGGATGATCGTTGCGCCGCCCTGGATGACTGCCTCGGCCAGATTTGAGATCGGACGGCCATGGAGAAAATCTGCGTCCAGAATCACCATGAGCGACCAGTCGATTTCGATCTCGTGAACGGATTCCGTCATGCCGGACATCACTTGCCCAACCGCTTGAGTATCATCTGTGCGACTTTCTCGCCGCTCAGCAGCATACCGCCAAAAATCGGCCCCATACGCGGCCCGCCATAGACTGCCCCCACGCACATGCCCGCTGCGTAGACATTGGGAAAAATCTCTTCGGCTTTCTCGACGACAAACTTTTCTCCGTCTTCAGCAAACATGGCCCGCTCGCCGGCCACGCCCTTTGTTTTGGTTTTCAGCGGCCCGACTTTCTGCTCGATGACACGCGCCACTTCAGCGGGATGTCCTGTCGCGTCGATGACAAAGCGCGTACCAATGGTGATGGGATCAACGTGAAGCTGCGCCATTTCAATAGGACTCCGGTTCAACACCAGACCGCGCACCTTGCCCTCCTTGGCGACCACATCCTCAACTGAGATGAGATTGTAAATCTCGGCTCCGGCGTCTTTCGCGCCTGCGATCAGTTTGGCCACGCTCTCAATGGCATCGGCCGTGTAGTATCCTTTGCGGAATAATTCAGTGTGGATGGCGAACAAATCCATGAGGCGTTTGGCGCTCTCCTGCACCACGATCACGTTGAATCCGATGCCGCCGCCCCACATGCCGCCACCGATGCTCAGCTTGCGTTCGAACAAAGCGACGCGCGCGCCGTTTTCAGCCAGAATCCGGGCAGCCACAAGGCCCGCGGGACCACCGCCTACAATCGCCACGTCCAGTTCCAGGGATTTTAAAAATCGGTCCGTCCAGGTTCTTATAATTGCTTCTGTTACCGTTGTTTCACTGATGGGCATACATTTCCTCCGATAGATCAAATGATTTTCTGAACTTTGGCAAAACACATTTTTGGGAAACAGGATAAACCATTTTTAAAATAGAGCCCCGCGATCAAATTGCAATGATTCAGAAAAGTCGTCGTTCCCGCGTTTGTAAGCGGGAATCCAGGGCTTTTGGAGAGGGTGGGCCACCCCTGGATTCCCGATAAAACACTTCGGGAATGACAAATAGGGTTAAATGGAATTGAGTCGAAGATATTCCACATTTGCCAAAGTTCAGTGATTTAAAACAGTTGGAAGGAACACTGACTGGTTGCAGAGTTCCTCAATAAACGTTAAGTTGGAAAGATCAAGGAAAATTCGTTAGATGAATAATGCCTCAAGTTTGCCCTCTGTGATCTCAGTGGCTTGCAGCTAATCGTTCTTCTTGATCTTTCCTCTGAACTTCGCGTACGTTCCGTAATCAATGTAACGGATATCTTTTTCGAGTTGCTCCCGCGTTCCCGGCGCAGCGTGGCGAACCTTGTCGATTTTCTTCGTCACAGTCCAGACGAACGCATCGCTGCCTGCGCCCGAACCGTAGCTGACCATGAGGATCTTGTCACCCGGCTTGGCGATATCGAGTGTGGCTGTGAGGCCCATGGGCGACGAGCCGGAGTAGGTGTTTCCCAGAGTTGGTGAGAGCCATCCCGGTTCGATCTGCTCTTTTGTGAAGCCAAGCATACGGCCGACGCGCATGGGGAATTTTCCGTTGGGTTGATGGAACACGGCCCAGTTGAAATCGGCCGGTTTCATGCGTGTTCGCTCCAGGATGCCCCGGGCGGCTCCCAGCACATGCTTGAAATAGGCTGGTTCGCCGGTGAATCGTCCTGCGTGTTTGGGATAGAACTGGTACTCCCGCCGCCAGAAATCGGGCGTGTCGGTCATAAACGAATAGGTGAAATCACACGTAGCGATGAGATCTTCAGCACCCATGATGAACGACGCTGCGCCGGCTGCAGCCGAATACTCCAGCGCATCACCGGGCGCGCCCTGCGATGTGTCGCCGCCCGCTGCCAGCGCGTACCGCATCTCCCCCGCCTTGATCAGTGAGAGGGTCACAAACATGGCCTCCGATCCCGCCTTGCAAGCGAACTCGTAATCTGCGCAGTGGATGTCCGGCGTTGCGCCGATGGCTTCTGCCACGACGGTTCCCGACGGTTTGACAGCGTAGGGATGCGACTCGGAACCAACGTAAATTGCGCCAATGTCTTTGGGATCGATTGTGCAGCGCATCAAGGCATTTCGCGTCGCTTCGACAGCCATTGTGATAGTGTCTTCATCCGGGGCTGGTACGGACTTCTCACGCAGCATGAGTCCCCGTTTGTAACTTTCAGCGTCGGCTCCCCATACCTTGGCGATCTCTTCCACTTTGATGCGGTGTTTTGGGACGTAAGCGCCGTAACCCACGATTCCCACAGGTTTTGTCGTATCTCCCAAACCAGCCTCCTTTTTGTTGGGTTGACTGGGGATGGTTATCTTTAAATCCCACGTAAGTTTAATAAATTTGGCGTTTAAGTGCGTTCGATCTCTACCTGTTGCCGGATGTAATCGATAATTTCCTGGGTCGGTGTGCCGGGTCCGAATATCCTGCCGATGCCCATCTTTTTAAGGGATTCGATATCTTCTTTGGGAACGATCCCGCCGCCGAAAAGCACCCGGTCGCTGATGCCGCCGGCATCCATCAGCTCCTTGACTTTGGGAAAGAGCGTCATGTGTGCGCCCGAAAGGATCGAGAGTCCCACGGCGTCCACGTCTTCCTGGATGGCGGTTTCAACGATCATTTCAGGCGTTTGCTGAAGCCCTGTGTAGATCACCTCCATACCGGCATCGCGCAGGGCGCGGGCCACCACTTTGGCGCCCCGGTCATGACCGTCAAGGCCGGGCTTCGCAATCAAAATGCGGAGTGTTCGTTTCATCATCAGCCTCTCCTACCAGTAGATGGGAGGTTCACGATACTCGCCGAAGACTTCTTTGAGCACACCGGCGATCTCTCCAAGAGTTGCATATGCACGTGTCGCTTCAAGAATCGGAAACATAAGATTATCCTGACTGCGGCAGGACGCGCGCAAGGCATTCAGTGTCCGTTGGACTGTATCCTTATCCCGTTTGTCGCGCAGGTCCGCCAACCGCTGGCACTGGCCTTTTTCCACCTTCGGATCGATCTTGAGCAAAGAGATATCCAGATTTTCATCTTGCATGCAATAGTCGTTGACACCGACTACAATGCGTTTCTTCTCATCCACTTCATGTTGATAGCGGAAAGCGGCTTCGGCAATCTCCCTCTGCGGAAAACCGACCTCAATGGCCTTGACGATCCCGCCGAGTTTTTTGATTTTTTCGAAATAAGCATAGGCCTTCTTTTCGAGTCGGTTGGTCATCGACTCGACAAAATAGGATCCTGCCAGGGGATCGATGGTATTGGCGACACCCGACTCGTGCGCAATGAGCTGCTGGGTGCGCAGAGCGATGAGCACCGCTTTCTCGGACGGCAAAGCCAGGGTTTCATCCATTGAATTGGTGTGGAGGCTCTGGGTGCCGCCGAGCACAGCAGCCAGGGCCTGCCACGCCACGCGCACGATGTTATTTTCGGGTTGTTGTGCCGTGAGTGTGCATCCGGCAGTTTGCGTGTGGAAACGCAAGAGCCACGATTTGGGATTTTTTGCGCCAAACGTCTCTTTCATCTCCCGCGCCCAGATGCGCCGGGCGGCCCGGTATTTGGCGACTTCCTCAAAAAAATCAATGTGGGAATTGAAAAAAAACGAGAGTCGCGGCGCAAAGCTGTCTACATCCAGGCCCGATTCGATACCCGCTTTCACGTAGGCCATGCCGTCAGCCAGTGTGAAGGCCAGTTCCTGCGCGGCGGTGGATCCTGCTTCGCGGATGTGATACCCCGAGATGGAAATGGTGTTCCACATGGGCACGTGCTGCGATCCGTACGCCATGGTGTCGACGGTCAGCCGCATGGAGGGCTCCGGCGGCACCAGCCACGATTTCTGGGCGATGTACTCTTTGAGCGCATCGTTCTGGATGGTCCCGCGCAACTGTTCCGGGGCCACGCCCTGCTTCTCGGCCGTGACAATGTAAAAAGCCCAGAGGATCGCCGCCGGGCCGTTAATCGTCATGGAAGTGGAGACCTGGTCTAGAGGAATGCCGGCGAACAATCGTTCCATGTCTGCAAGAGAGGATATGGCTACGCCGCATTTCCCCACCTCGCCGCACGACATGGGGTCGTCGGAGTCGCGGCCGTAAAGTGTGGGAAAATCGAAGGCCACGGAAAGGCCGGTCTGCCCGTGTTCCAGCAGGTACTTGTAACGCTTGTTGGTATCATCGGCGCTGCCAAACCCGGAAAACATGCGCATGGTCCAGAGGCGGCCGCGATACATGGTTTTGTGAACGCCCCGCGTATACGGATAACTTCCGGGAAAACCAAGATCCCTCAGGTAATCGAGGTCATGAACAGCATCGGGTGTTGCAAGCATCTCCACCGGTTCGCCCGATACAGTACTGAACTCAACATCTCGCATCTTTTGCGCGGACGCCTGTTCTTCCCACTTCTTCTTGTGTTTCAGGATATCATCGTGCATCACCAAAGTCCCGTCATTAACCATCGTTCTTTTAAATCCCGGTGTTTCTCTGTGTTCTCTGTGGTGGATCATTCAGACTCATTGCGAGAATTTCTTGTACTGCGTGAGACAAGGTCATGGATCCTTCCAGGATTTGCCTGACACACGTTTGGAGTCGGTTGCTTGCATCAGGATTGCCCCAGAATCCTCGCAACAGCGTCTGTTCCACGCGATGGACGATCTCGGAGCGGACATTCTTCATCCTCAGGGAAGGCAGCAGGTTACAGGTTTCAAGATGTGTGCGGTGGGATTGCAAACCCTTCAGCAGTTCTTCGATTCCCTGGTTTTGGATCGCCACACACGGAACAACACGTGGCTTCCAGGCGTTGGTCTTCCCATGCATTTCAATAATCATCTCAATTTCAGCGACGAGCCGGTCCGCGCCGTCACGGTCTGATTTGTTGACCACAAACAGGTCCCCGATCTCCATGAGACCGGCCTTCATGGCCTGAATGCCGTCGCCCGATTCCGGGACCAGTACCACCAACGTCGTATGCGCTGCCTGGACAACATCCAGTTCGGCCTGACCCACACCCACGGTTTCGATAAGGATGACGTTCTTACCGAAAGCGTCCAGCAGGTCACAGATTTGCATGGTCTTGGACGCCAGTCCGCCAAGGCTGCCACGTGTCGCCATACTGCGAATGAAAACGCCGGGATCGGTGAAAAGGCTGGACATGCGGACACGATCGCCCAGGATGGCGCCGCCGCTAAATGGTGACGTGGGATCCACAGCCACAATGCCGACAGTCTTCCCCTCACGCCGCAGGGATGTGGTCAACTTCTCGACTAGAGTGCTTTTCCCCGCGCCGGGCGGACCTGTGATTCCGATACGCTCGGCGCGACCGACACGGCTGTATAATGCTTCCCAAACAGTATCGGCGGACGGATCATCGTTCTCAATGCAGCTCATCAACCGCGCGCAAGCGGTCCGTTCACCTGCCTGAAACCGTTTCAGGAGTTCATCAATAATCGACACCCTCCCTGCATTTGATCCCCTGCTGAAAGGGATGCTTGATCTCCAGAATTTCACTTACCAGATCGGCCCGTTTCACAATATCGGGATGGGCGTACCGTCCCGTGAGAACCAGTTCCTGCGACGATGCTTTCTCGTCTATCAGGGACATCAGGTCGTTCAGTGGAATCAGTCCGTAATCCACAGCCACATTGATCTCGTCGAGAATGACCAGATCGATAACTTCATTGCGGACGTATTGCTTCGCTTTGGATAAACCTTCCCGCGCCAGACGGAGATCCTCATCAGATGGCTGACCTTTTTTCACAAATGTCGGCAATCCGGATTGGATCAATTCAAAATTGGGAATGTGCTGCGCAGCCAGGACTTCCCCGTAATTGGGATCACCCTTCATGAACGATATCATTTTCACAATCCATCCGTGACCCGAGGCGCGTAAAGCCAGGCCCAGAGACGCCGTGGTTTTTCCCTTTCCTGACCCGGTGTAAACCTGGACTAAACCGTATCTTTTCTGTGTCTCACTCACTTTGTTCATTACCTCTTACATGGTTTGGACCGAGCGATTCGATGGTTTTCGTAAATTCCGTCACAACGTCAGCAAACTGGGCGCCCTCAGAGGCGGAAATCCATTCAAGTCGTAACCGGTTCGGATCGATGCCGAATTGCCCAAGCAGTTGTTTTGTGAGGATAATTCGCTTCTGTGCTTTGCGATTGCCTGAATGGTAGTGGCAGTCTCCCGGATGACATCCCCCGATGAGCACGCCGTCCACGCCGCCGAGAAACGCCTTGAGAATGAATGTCGGATCCATCCTGCCGGTACACATGAGGCGGATGATGCGTATGTTCGCAGGGTATTTCATCCGGGAGGTGCCGGCCATGTCTGCGCCGGCGTACGTGCACCAGTTGCAGGCAAATCCGATAATGTTGGGTGTCCAGGACGCCTCGATCGTTTGTGATTGCGCTGATCGGGAAGTCTCTTTGTGTTTGACTTGATTCATGGCGGAACCTCTTCCTGATCAATCGATCGCGATCTCTTGGGTCAGAGAGTTCAGTTGTGCGAAGATCTGATCGTCGGTGTAATGCTGGATAGTCATGGCTCCGGCCGGACAGGCTCCTGCGCACGATCCGCATCCCTTGCACAGCGCGGCGTTCACTGTCATCACACCCTTGTCCGCATCGAACACCGTGGACTTGTACTCGCACACAGACTCGCACATCCGGCATCCGCAGCAGATCTCTTCGTTCACCCGCGCGCTGATGGGCTCGACCAACACTTTTCCGCGGGACATGGGAATAATCGCCGACGCGGCCGCAGCCTTGGCCTGGGCTACCGTGTCAGGAATGTCTTTCGGTCCCTGGCAGCATCCGGCGACAAAGATTCCCTCTGTGGCCGTATCCACCGGACGCAGTTTTGGATGCGCCTCCATGAGGAAACCGTCAGGAGAGTGTGACAGTTTCAGCAATTTGGCGGCGGCTTGGGAGCCGGAGCCGGGTTCCAGGCCAGCGGAAAGAACCACGAGATCGGCCTCCACTTCAACAGTCTTGCCGAGGAATGTATCCTCCGTGCGAACAGCCAGGCCGTCGCCTTTTCGATAGATTTCCGATCCGATGGCCCGCCTGAAAATCACGCCTTCGGACCGGACGCGATCGTAGAACTCCTCATATCCCTTGCCGAAGCAGCGCAAATCCATGTACAGGATGGTGACATGCGCATTGGGATTCTTCTCTTTGATCAGGTGCGCCTGCTTGATGGCGTACATGCAGCACACCCGCGAACACCATTCGTTGCCCAGGTTCTTGTCGCGCGAACCCACGCACTGAATAAACACGACCTTTTTCGGCTCTTTGTCGTTGATAATCAGCTTTCCATAGGTGGGACCAGAGGCCGAAATGATCCGTTCGAATTCGAGACCCGTGATGACATTGGGATACACTGCGTAAGCCAGTTCCGGTTTCCGGGATGCATCAAATGGCTCAAACCCCGTTGCAACGACAATTGTACCCACTTCCAAATCGACCATTTCTTCCTGCATGGTAAAATCGATGGCATTCGTGGGACACACCGCCTGACAGGCTGGCTCTTTCCCGCATTTGCCCCGCGTGAGGAAAAGACAGGTTTCTGCATCCACTGTGTACTTGAGTGGAACGGCCTGGGGGAACGGCACATAAATAGCGGACCGGTTCCCCATGCCCTGATCAAAGTCACTGGACACACGCCCATGAAGACGGCAATGCTCTGCACAGAGGCCGCAGCCTGTGCATGATTCCAGACTAACGTACCTGGGCTTTTTCCGAATCCGGACTTTGAAATTACCGACAAATCCTTCCACATTGTCCACTTCTGCGTACGTAAACAGCCGGATGTTCGGATGATTGGCCACATCCACCATCTTGGGCGTGAGGATACAGGCCGAGCAGTCGAGCGTGGGAAACGTCTTGTCGAGCTGGGCCATATGCCCTCCGATGGAGGGTTCCCTTTCCACAAGAAAGACCTGGAATCCGGCATCAGCGATGTCGAGCGCAGCTTGAATACCGGCAATGCCGCCGCCGATCACGAGGGTAGCGGGTGTAACTGGCACCTCCTGCACTGTCAGGGGTTCCAGCAACCGCACACGCGACAGGGAACTACGCACCAGATCGATGGCTTTGGCTGTGGCCTCATTCAGATCATCATGAACCCACGAACAGTGTTCCCGGATGTTGGTCATCTCAAAACAGTAGGCATTCACACCGGCTGATTCGCAGGTTTTGCGAAACGTGATCTCGTGCATCCGCGGAGAGCAGGCCGCTACAACGATCCGGTCGAGCCCAAGCTCTTTGATGTCTCTTTTGATCAGATCCT
>CAZDVF010000088.1:0-8929 GCA_964508725.1 uncultured bacterium
CGACCATCCCGCTATGGTAAAGTCAAGCGGTTATAGAGCCACCTTCAGGGTGGACTATACCTGATCGAATATGAAGACTATGTTGTGGTGAAGAGGATTTTCAATTCTGCAGTCCCGTTGCCTCAAATCTCGGCATGTGGTGTGACGCTTCGGATTGAAGCTCACCGCCACGAGCCTACCCAGGGCAGGCAAGCAGCGGGGAATCTTCATCTGCAAGGAAAAACATCCATCATATTCGCTCGATTAACCCGCGGCAAGCCACGGGGAATGCGCTCGCTGACAGATTCAATTACCCAAGTCGTCCAGATCCTGATCCGTTTCACTCTCTCCGGTTTCCAGTGGCGCTGTATCCTGCACGCCAAGCCTTGAGATGGTGTGGGGCGGATCTTGCGCAAACCGCATTGTGACCAGCCACCACTGGCCAGTTGCTACGGACTCCAGAGTCAGTTCCATGCCGTCTTTGAGTGATCCTGCCGCGCGGCGCAGATGGGTTTGTCCGATTTCCTGCCGGTCTCTGGCGAACATGGCTTCCAGTTTCTCCATCCCGTTTCGCTTCACTACATCAGCATGGAAGTGGGATAGAATGAAAGTCTGAATTTCCTTCTGATTCCCTCCACTCCAAATCTTCAGAAGCGCCAGGGCATGCTGTCCCTCCGGCGAGTGCTCCAACGTGCTTCGATCGATTTCGGGAAGCGATCCGGCGGGCGGCGGCACATCCTCCCCGAACACGATGTGCGCCACAGCCTCTGTCACGCGCCAAGCCGGTTTCCCCGCTGTATTCGAGAAGCCGATGATGACGACGCCCTCATCCACAAAACGGAGCATGTCTGCGGCGAAGATGGTGTTGCCGCCGTTGTGGGCGACAAGGCGCGTGTTGCGGGGCGTGGTGAAGATGGCCCAGCCGTATCCGTAGTGCGAGTCAGCGTTCTCGCCTTCCTGGACGTGGGGCGTGAACATGGCCTTCTTTGCTTTTTCGGAAAGAATTTGACGCCCTTCCAGCGCGCAGTGCCAGCGATACATGTCCCCCAGCGTCGAGAGGATGCCGCCGTTGGCGCGGAGGTGCCAGCCCGGTCCGTCCACCGCCCAGGGGCGGTCGTGAAGCGTTCCCCAATCGGCGCCGCTGCGGTAGCCGTGGGCCAGATCATCCGGTTTCCATCCAGGCAACTGATATCCTGTCCGGATCATTCCCGCAGACAGAAAGAGGTGTTCCCGAAGAAACGCTTCGTACGGCTGCCCTGACACTATCTCAACGACGGCGCCCAGCAGACTGTAGCCCACATTGCTGTACTCGTATTGGTTCCCCGGTTCGTGCAGAAGCGGCGTTTGCATGGCCAGCGCGACGAAGGCATCCCGTTCCACCGGATCGAAATCATCCCCGATGACTCCGGGGAATCCCGCAGTGTGGGTGAGCAGATGATGCAGGGTGATGGACTGTTTGTCCTCCGGCACATCAGGGAAGAACGCTGTGATGTTGTCCGAGACGCGGAGTTTTCCCGCCATTTCCAGTTTCAGGATGGCCGCGGCTGTGAACTGTTTGGTAATCGAGCCGATGGTGAAAACAGTCTGGTCCGTATTCGGGATTTGCTTCTCCCGATTCGCAAGGCCGTATCCTTTTGAGAGGATGACCTTGCTGTTCCTTGCGACGAGGAGGGCTCCAGAGAAGCCGTGATCCGCTGCGCTGGTCACGTATTGGTCAATCTGTTCGGATATCTGGTTGTTGGTCCTGTTTTCTGTGCATCCAATCAACAGATAGACCGATGCAGCGATTGTCCAGATTATGCACTTCCGGATTAAATGAAGCATCAATCGATCCTCCAGGTATTTCAGAAGTGTATGGGATATGCTTAAACGTTGACAGTGTGATAAATTCCAGAAGTGGTTGTGCGGCGCCCTACTTGGAATCGGTCCAGGGGACAGGCAGATCCATTTTCTTCAGTTTGGCTTCAAATTCCGACCGCTCCAGGTGGAAACGGAGTGCACCGTCCTTCTGTTTCAGCCATCCCGCATCGTCGGCCGCCTTGACCGCTCCGGATTGGTCGTTCTGACACAGAGCCTTGAGAATCTCCTGTTCCGTCCGCGAAAACGTCAGGCTGCCCATCTGATAGTCCTGAAACGCCTCCCAGGTGAGGGGACACCAGCGGGCTACGATGTCGCGGCCGATGATTTCTGCGTAGCTGCGAATTTCGATTTGAGCGTGAGCATCCATTCGCAGCTCCAGAAAATGGAGAAGGTTGCGGAGATTGATCTTCCAATACGCTTCGGTGTATGTGGATAGAGGCAAGTCCTTGCGCGCCTGCTCGCGGGCGATGCCGGTCTCGATCCGCTGGTTGTAGACAGATCGGGCCAGGTTTTGCAGGTCTGCCTCCTGCTGCGTGAATGTCTGTCCGGTCTCAGCATCGAGGAAATCCTCGCTGCCCTGACGGTTGTCCTGCGATTGCAGACGCCATGCATCGAACCTGGTGGTTTGCGCCTCGGCGATGGCGATGGAGTAGCGGGTGGAGTACTCGTTGACGCTGGCTGTGCGGTGGCGAATCCACTGGCGCCAGCAGTCCATGGGCACACGGATGTGAAGCTTGATGTCGCACATCTCGAAGGGAGATGAGTGGCTGTGGCGCAACAGATAACGGATGAGTTCGCGGTCTTCGCGGACTTTTTTCGTCCCCTTGCCATATGATACGCGCGCCGCCTGAACGATGGCGGCGTCGGAGCCCATGTAGTCCACCACGCGGACAAAACCGTTGTCCAGTACATGAAAAGGTCGTCCAAGGATTTGGTTTAGAGCTTCAACAGAATGCCGGTCCACGTTCTCCGCTTGTTGGTTCATGCGATATCCTTTCCACTCAGTTACTGCGCTGTTGATGTGTGGTCGTGCACGATGCGCCAGCCGTCTTCTGTCTTCCGAAAAAGAAGCGTGAAGAGTCCTGTGGGCCTGTCTTTTTCTCGCTCCAGTGTAAAACGTCCAAACACCAGGGCGGCGTCTTCCGAGATGATAGTGATGTCCAAATCGGAGAATGTGAGGTGTCCCATGGCCTTTGAATCAGGATAGCCCCGTTTGTAGCGCTCCAGTGTCTGGTCCCACCCTCTTTGTACCTGGTCGCCGCTGGCGAAGCGAAGGGAGTCGGATTGCCAGTATCCCTGCATGTATCGCTCGATGTCGAAAGCATTCCACCCGGCAGTCTGGTCTTTCAGCACTTTGAGGATGGCGTTGTGAATCGCATCGGAGTCAACCTCGGGTTGTTTGAAGCAACCTGAGATAAGGATTAATGCTGTGAGTATGATGACCAAGATCCAAATATTTTTATTGTTCATGAATTCCCTCAATAGTTTACGGATGATTGAAAAGGGGGTGCTTTAAGTTTATAAAAAGATCTTCAAGATATCAAGTGAAATTCTCGGATTTATTTTGAAAATAGGTTGATATTGTGTCTTCGCCATTGTATATTGAATCCCAATTGTACACATCGCATACTACAAATCGAAATCCCAAATTGAAGAAACAATGAAAGCATCGCTTGAGCGTATTCGTGCAGAATTCCGCCGCCATTGGCAGCACTATGTATTTCAAAGTTTTCTTGCGACTGCGACGATGGCGGTGGTTCTCATTGTACTGACATTGCAGAATGCGGTTGTGGTGGCATCGCTTGGTGCGACAACATTCATCGTATTTGCCATGCCCAACAACATCACGGCCAAACCACGCAATGTCATCGGCGGCCATTTGGTTGGTCTTGTTGTCGGATCGCTGTTCAGCCTGATTCCGCATGCAACACAATCTTCTTTGATCATTGTGGCAGCGGGTGCGGTTGGACTGTCCATATTCATCATGGTGGTGATTGACACGGAGCATCCACCGGCTGCTGGAACAGCTCTTGGCATGGTGATCAGTGGATTTTCGTGGAGCGTCACCATAGCTGTTATCACAGCTGTTGTTCTGTTTTCACTGGTCCATCACTTTTTCCGGAAGTATATCAAAGATCTCGTTTGATTGATCAATTCACTGGAGGTTTGTACATGCTAAACAACTTGTTCTGGTTTGTCCCAATGGGATCTGTTCTTGCTCTGGTTTTTGCCTGGATTTTTTTCAAGCAGATGATGGCCGAGAGTGAAGGCACAGAGCGAATGGTCGCTATCGCTTCTCATGTGCGCAAGGGCGCTATGGCTTATCTGAGACAACAATACAAAGTCGTTGGGATTGTGTTCGCGATTCTGACGGCGTTGTTTGCTTTTTTAGCCTACGGCCTTAAATTGCAGAATCCCTGGGTTCCCTTTGCCTTCTTGACTGGCGGTTTTTTCTCTGGTTTGGCCGGTTTCTTCGGCATGAAGACGGCGACGTATGCATCCGCCAGGACAGCCAATGCGGCCATGAAGTCGCTGAACAGCGGCCTTCAAGTAGCGTTCCGCAGCGGCGCTGTCATGGGCCTGGTTGTCGTTGGTCTCGCCCTGCTGGATATTTCCCTGTGGTTCATCATCCTCACATCGATCTATCCTGCAGCCGAGAGCAGCGGTCATAATCTGATGATCATCACAACGACCATGCTGACCTTCGGCATGGGTGCCAGCACCCAGGCGCTGTTTGCACGTGTGGGAGGCGGTATCTACACCAAGGCCGCTGACGTGGGCGCCGATCTGGTTGGCAAGGTGGAAGCGGGCATTCCTGAAGACGATCCCCGCAATCCTGCAACGGTTGCCGACAATGTGGGCGACAATGTGGGTGATGTCGCCGGTATGGGCGCCGACCTCTATGAATCGTACGCCGGTTCCATACTGGCGACTGCCGCTCTGGGCGCCGCCGCATTTATGTCTGACACACTGCTGCAATTCAAGGCAGTGATCGCGCCCATGCTCATCGGCGCTGTCGGCACGGTGCTTTCCATTATCGGAATTTATGCTGTGCGCACCAAAGAAGACGCCACGCAGAAAGACCTGCTGAGCGCGCTGGGTCGAGGCGTTAACCTGAGTTCGTTGTTGATTGTTATCTTTTCTCTGGTCATTCTGAAGGTTCTTGGCATCCCCAACGCCTGGGGTGTGTGGGGAGCGATTGTTATTGGTCTGCTGGTGGGGATCGGCATCGGCAAGATGACCGAGTACTTTACGTCGCATTCGTATAAACCCACACAACGAATCGCAGAGAATGCATCCACCGGCCCGGCAACGGTGATTATCGCCGGTTTGGGCACAGGCATGCTGTCTACGGCCTTCCCTGTGTTGTTCATCGTTGTGGGCACCATTTTGGCGTATCTTTTCGCATCGGGATTTGATCTGTCCAACTTGAGCACCGGTTTGTACGGCATCGGCATTGCGGCTGTCGGGATGCTTTCGACACTGGGCATCACGCTGGCGACCGATGCGTACGGGCCTATCGCAGACAACGCTGGTGGCAACGCCGAAATGAGCGGCCTGGGACCGGAGGTCCGCAAACGGACCGACGCGCTGGATGCGTTGGGCAACACCACGGCCGCTACAGGCAAGGGCTTTGCCATCGGATCAGCGGCGCTGACGGCTCTGGCGCTTCTGGCCTCGTACATCGAAGAAATCAAGATCGGGATCATCCGGATTGTTGAGCATGCGGGATCATACGCCTTCCCCGACGGGATGACGGTTTCGAATGTTGCCGATGTCGCAAAACTGGGGCTGATTGATTTCATGCACGCGTACGATGTGCATTTGATGAATCCTAAAGTGTTGATGGGCGCTTTTCTCGGTTCGATGATGGCGTTCATGTTTTGCGGGCTGACCATGCAGGCTGTGGGTCGCGCTGCAGCCGCCATGGTCGACGAAGTGCGTCGTCAGTTCAGAGAGATCAAGGGGATTATGGAAGGCGAGACCGAGCCTGATTACGCGCGCTGCGTGGAGATCTCAACCAAGGGCGCCCAGCACGAGATGATGCTTCCGTCTCTTCTGGCGATTATCGCGCCCATTGCCACGGGCCTTATTTTTGGCGTGGCCGGCGTGATGGGTCTGCTGGTCGGCGCACTGGCCGCAGGATTCGTTCTGGCCGTGTTCATGGCCAACGCCGGAGGTGCGTGGGACAATGCCAAGAAATACATCGAAGAGGGCAATATGGGCGGCAAGGGTTCTCCGGCTCACAAGGCGGCCATTATTGGGGATACTGTTGGTGATCCGTTCAAAGACACCTCTGGCCCCAGCCTTAACATTCTCATTAAACTGATGAGCATGGTCTCCATTGTTATGGCGGGTATTGTCGTGTCATTCTCGCTGTTGTAAACGTCCGCTTCACACTGAAACGGATTCGTGAAAGGCCGGACTAAATGCCCGGCCTTTTTTACATTCCTCTGAATTAGACCTTGACAATTCAAGGATTACACGTATATTATCAGAAAGGATATTTCTGTCTATACCTTTCTTCGTGACTTCTTTGCATGAGAAATGAGTGGATTCCGGATAACCATTCCGACACATCGGGATGGCCATTTCCTCTTAAGATGTCGTCGCGACTCAAGGAGGTTGTATCAATGGCCAAGACTAAGCATGAAAAGTATCAATCCGACGTTTCCGGTTAATTGAAACGCCTGTCGGCGATTCTCCAAAGTTATGCCAGAGGTGATTTCTCAGAAGAAATTTCGGTTCCTGAGAATGAGAATAAATTGGCAGAATTACAAGCCAGTTTGAAGTTCATGGTCGATCGTTTCAAGGAAATGCTTCAGGAAAGGGATGCGCTTATCACCGAGCGCAAGCAGACGGAAGAATCATTACGACTTTTGTCTTCAGCTGTTGAACAGAGTACCGAAGGTGTAGCCATATCTGACCTGGGAGGCAATCTATTGTTTGTGAATAACGCCTTTGCCACTATGCACGGCTACACTCCAGAAGAGATTGCTGGTAAACACCTCTCCATTTTTCACACGCATGAGCAGATGCCATCTGTGGATGCGGCCAATCGGAAGATGCAAGAGACGGGTAAATTTGGCGGTGAAATATGGCATGTCCGACGCGACGGTACTGTCTTCCCTGCCCTGATGCACAATTCGCTTCTACGAGATGAGGCGGGCGATCCCATTGGCATGATTGGCACGCTGCGTGACATCACCGAACGCAAGCATGCCGAGGAGGCGTTGCGGGAGAGTGAGGAGCGGCTCCTCATTGCCGGGAAAGCCAGTTACGATCTCATTTACGAATGGAATGTAAAAAGGGATTCACTTGAGTGGTTTGGGGATATTGACAGCTTGCTGGGATTCAATCAAGGGGAGATCTCTCGGGATATTCAGGCATGGCTTGATTGATCTTCAAACCACTAGCTCAGCTAGTGGTTCTCGATCCTAAACTGGACGGCAGATACCTGCCTGCTTTAAGCCCCCCGGCTCTGCCGGGAGTCTTAAAGCCACCGCCTCTGGCGGTGGATCGTTTACTCTGAATGAACTAGTCACGAATTCACTGAAACATGCGTACTTCGGCAAACCGAAGGGGAAACTGACAATTTCTTTTAAAAGTTGAAAAACGGACGCCATCAAATTATTGTCAAAGACGATGGTGTTGGATTGCCCGAGAGTTTGGAAATCCCGAAACCGGGATCGCTGGGCATGCAGTTGATCACAATTCTAACCGAACAGCTAGGCGGAAAATTGTCGATGAAAAGCAAGGATGGAGCCGAATTCAAAATTGTATTCCCCTCACAGCAGATCTGATGCTTGTGTCTGTTCAGGGCAGTAAAGTGAGTGAAAGAATGCATTCAGGTTTGGCGTTTGTCCGACGTAATGGACGGATTTGATGTGAATTGATCGAATTGAACGGGGAAAGCGAGGTTAAATTCGTTGGAGACACTGTTGATTTCTTCACTGGGCAAGGAGCAAAGCGACGTTGACGCGATCTTGCGTCGCATCAAAGATGACAAGATCATATCACGCATCTGGGCGACCGATCACACGGTCTGGCGGCACGATCCGGTTGAGATCACCAATCGTTTGGGATGGCTCAATTCACCCGATGTGATGACGGAAAAGATTTCCGAGATCAGGTTATTTGTCCAAGACGTTCGAGATGCCGGATTCACGCAAGGCCTGCTGCTCGGCATGGGAGGCTCCAGCCTGGCGTCGGATGTGTTCCGAAAGACGTTCGGCGTCGCATCCGGTTATCTTGACCTGTCCGTACTTGATACCACCGACCCGGATGCCATCCGCAATACAGAAGATAAACTGGATCTCCGCAAGACGCTGTTCATTGTGTCGACCAAATCGGGCGGCACGGTGGAGACGCTCTCCCTTTTTAACTATTTTTACAACCGGGTTTCCGATCTGTTGGGTCCCAAAGAAGCCGGACGCCATTTTGCGGCTATCACCGATCCTGGCAGCAAGCTTGTGGATCTTTCCAGAGCGTTGCGATTTCGACACGTTTTTCTCAACGATCCAAACATCGGAGGACGCTTTTCCGCACTGTCATTTTTCGGACTGGCGCCGGCGATGCTCCTAGGCGTGGATGCGGACATGCTGCTCAATCGCGCTCAGGCCATGGCGCGACTGTGCGGCAGTCCCGATACGGAGAAGAACATCGGTGCCAGGCTCGGCGCTGTGGTTGGGCAGCTTGCTCTGGCGGGGCGGGATAAGATGACATTCATCCTCTCCTCTCAAATTGCAAGCTTCGGAGACTGGGTTGAGCAGCTCGTAGCAGAGAGCACGGGCAAGGAGGGGAAAGGTATCCTCCCCGTTGTCGGCGGGGAGATCGGTCCGCCGGACGCATACGGCGATGACAGGCAGTTCGTTTATCTCTGTCTGGATGGAGACGCCGTCCACAACACTGCTGTCCGACAACTTGAAGCAGCGGGATTTCCCATTATTCAAATCAGGCTGTCCGATTTGTACGATCTGGGCGGGCAGTTCTTTCTCTGGGAATTCGCCACAGCCGTGGCAGGGCATGTGCTGGGCATTCAGCCATTTGATCAGCCTGTTGAAGCCTCTTTATGTTTTTCACCGTCAAA
>CAZDVF010000089.1:0-8863 GCA_964508725.1 uncultured bacterium
AACGGAGAGAATGTTCCCACCCCCCTCTTCGATCGTTTTCAACACCTTGTCGATCGATGCATCAACCTCCTCACTAGGCAAATGGGCGTTAACAATAAAAGTGGTTTCGTACTGTTTGATCATTCGTAACCTCCCTACGGTCATTCGGTTCGCTCAATTTTATGAAAGAGTGAACAGGGAACCTCTTGTTTGTTATGAATTATAGTGATTCATCATCCAGGTGATATCATGAATGATGAAATCGAAAACAGCCTGACAGCTACGTTCAACCATTTCGTCAACATCAAACATCTCTTCAGAAAGGAAAGGAGAGAGGACATAATCGGCGGTTTCAATGTTTCTTTGTAAACCGACACCCATCCGAAGACGGGAAAATGCATTTGAACCGACTTCATCAATAATCGAGGCCAATCCGTTGTGACCACCGTCACTGCCCTGCTCGCGAATCCTCATTTTTCCCAGCGGCAGATTGAAATCATCGCACACAACCAAAAGCCGCGACAATGATAGTTTATTCTCTTTGATCAGCTTAGAGACAGCCATGCCGCTTCGATTCATGAATGTCTCGGGTTTTACGAAAAGTACAGCCTGAGATCGAAAATTAATTCTGGCAGAACTGGATAAAAAACGACCGTTTCTTCGGAATCGGATACGCCGTTTCGCCGCGCATCGATCCATTACCATAAATCCAAGATTATGCCTTGTATGGCTGTACTGCGCACCGGGATTCCCCAGACCAACGATGAGATAGTCCAAGGAAGAAGCCACACTCTAATCCTTCTCTTTTGCCTCTTCTGATTCAGCATCTTCAGCCACACCTTCACCCTCCAGCTCTTCTTCAATCTCTTCTTCTTCGGTCTCTTCTATAACAACCTTCGGGTGGACGACATGGGCAACAGCATGGTGAATCTCGGTGACAAACCGGATTTTTTCAACAGTAAGATCTCCAAGGATTACGACATCACCAATATTCAAATGTGACACATCCATTTCAATATGGTCAGGAATTTCAAGAGGAAGCCCCTCAACCATGACCTCTCTTAACAAGTGTTCCAGAATTCCGCCCTGATCCTTGACTCCTATGGGTGTTCCCTTTAATAAGATCGGTATCGTTAAACGCACTTTCTCTGTAAGCTTGATGCCCATCAGATCGACATGGATGATGTTGTCTGTGACCGGATCTTTCTGAATCTCTCTAAAGACTGATTTTTTGGCTTTACCGTCAGGGAAAACCACATTGAGGATATTTATTTCGCTGTTGACGATGCGCTTTAATTGCTTTGCATCCAGGCTCAAAGGGATGGGATCATCATTGTGAAAATAATAAATACTTGGCACCCTGCCTGATTGACGTAGGGCCTTTGCTGAGGTATGCCCTGTATTTTCACGTAACTCGACTTTCAAATCTGCTTGCGACATACTACTCCCTCAAGAATGATAACATTTTACCGTGTATCAAATAAAGAGCTGATGGACTGCTCATTATGAATACGCCTGATCGCTTCGCCAAAAAGAGAAGCGGATGTATGGACTGATATTTTATCGATCATTTTTGAATCTTGGACAGGAATGGTGTCACCCACAAGTAGCCGGGTAATCGGGGACTGAATGATGCGCGAGATCGCCTCACCCGAAAGGATGGGATGCGTGCACGAGGCGATGATTTTACGGGCGCCACTTTCCTTCAGACTCTTCGCTGCCAAACAGAGTGTCCCGGCCGTATCGACCATGTCATCCACTAAAACAGCGTCTTTACCCCCGACATCACCAATCAATGTGACTGATTCCACGGCATTGGGGCCGGATCGTTTTTTGTCCACCAATGCCAGCTGGGCATCCAATAAAAGAGCATAAGCCCGTGCTCGGCGCGAGCTGCCTACATCGGGGGCCACGACAACGACCGGCTGGGTTACAATGTCTTTGATTGCATCGACGAAAATGGTTGATCCGTAAAGATGATCAAAAGGAATATCAAAAAACCCCTGGATCGATGCAGAATGCAGATCCATAGCTAACACGCGATCTGCACCGGCTGTGGAAATCAAATTGGCTACCAGCTTGGCCGACAGGGCAACACGGGGCTGATCTTTCCGATCTTGACGGGCATACCCGAAATAGGGAATGACAGCGGTAATGCGCATCGCCGACGCCCTGCGGGCCGCATCAATCATCAAGAGCAATTCCAGAAGATTGTCACCAGGCGGGCAGGTTGGCTGAACGATAAAGACATCGACACCGCGGATGTTATCGCAATATTTTACAGAAATTTCACCATCACTGAACCGGACAATATCCACCTGGCCCAAAGGTATCTGGAGATACTCTATAATTTTTTCAGCAAGGGACTTGTTGGCTGTCCCGGAAAACACCTTCATGTCCATGCGATGCGGTAACAAACGATCTCCTCAAAAAAAACCCGAAATCGGGATTGACACGAAATCTCCTTCGATTCCGGGACGTTTCCGTACAATAGCCGTTTCTGTGTGTTTCTGTTGCTGGGGCGGGAGGATTCGAACCTCCGAATGCAGGAACCAAAATCCTGTGTCTTACCACTTGACGACGCCCCAGAAGAAACAGACACAATCAAGATAAACCGATCAGTAAACAATCACCTGCAGAGCAGGTGATTGTGAATTGCGCCCTTGGCCGCAATTCAAAGAAGGCAAGTCTGTGCCGATCCGCTCTCGATCGCGTCCCGAAGTCTCTGGATGCAAGTAAACGATCCACCGCCAGAGGCGGTGGCTTTAAGACTCCCGGCGGAGCCGGGTGGCTTAAAGTAGGCAGGTATCTGCCGTCCAGTTTAGGATCGAGAACCACTAGCTGAGCTAGTGGTTTGAAGATCAATCAATCACAATCCTCGATATGCAAACCCGACCGATCAACAGGGGCACCCCAGTATCCATTCTCTTGAGCGTGTATTAACACTTGCCAATACCGATCGAGGACCATTTTCTCCATATATTGGCGAAATTCATTCTTGATTGGATGGGCAATATCAATAAAAATGCCATCTCCTCTTCTTCTGCTCGGCATCGAGACAAAATATCGGTTTTCGCCGCGAATAATCTTCAATCCCCTGATAACAAATATATTATCAAGAATGATGTTGGCAAATCCCTTAAGCCTTTCTTCATCACGCAGACTGATGTTGACTTCCGTGATTTCCATCATGCCTCCCTCAGCAAGATATCAATCTAATGATTCAGTATTCCGTATCATTCCAAATGATGTTCTCGATCTGGCGGAGACGGTATCGGTCTGCAGAGAAACGCTTTGAGATCCGGCTGCATGGAAAAGAACGTTTTCGCAGTTTCAGCGTTTTTTCGGTGAGAAAACAATCCATACACCGAAGACCCGCTTCCGGACATACTGGCATAAAAGGCCTCCCTTTTGTACATCTGTTCTTTGATGTCTCTCAGAACGGGATGCCTTTTAAAAACCACACCCTCAAGCTCATTCTCAAGATGTGCCTTCAGGGTCCGGGAAGGAAACTGTCTAAAAATCGACCTTAATTTACCTAATTTTTCTTTATTTGTCAAGGTGATTTTAGCTCGGCTGTAGGCCCATCCGGTCGATACTTCGATTCCCGGATGAACCAAAACAATCCACCAGCCTGTTGGCAGTTCCATTGATTCGAGAATCTCTCCACGTCCCAGTCCTAAAGCTGTGCCTCCCCGTAAAAAAAACGGCACGTCTGAACCGATTTCCGCCGCTAATTCCTCCAGATCAGATATTGATTTTTGAGTATTCCACAATTCATTCAGGGCAAGCAAGGTTGTCGCAGCGTTGCTGCTGCCCCCACCCAAGCCGGCACCAATGGGAATGGCTTTCCGGATGTGAATCTCGATTCCTCCCTGAATCCGGAATCGGTCCTGAAAGCAGGTAAAAGCTTGGTAGGCTAAATTCTGTTCATCTTGCGGGAGCGATGAATCTGGTGAGATGATTCGAATCGAAGAAGCCGTCTTTCGAAACAACATCTTGTCACACAGGTCGATCTGCTGAAAAACTGTGGCAATATCATGATACCCGTCAATCCGCTTCCCCAAAAGAAGTAATCCCAAGTTGATTTTAGCAAAAGATGCAAATGATGCCAAATTCATTCGAAGCAGCCCATTGATGTGATTGAATCTCGGAAAATATAGAGGAATCTCACGTTCATCAGCGCCTTCATGACCATTTCACAAGCTTTATCCGAAAATTAGTATAACAAATTTAATAAAAAAAATCAAGAAAATAAATATCAATGTAAGATATACAAACTCCGCGTTAAAATCAACATGATGGAACAAGATACAGCTATCAAAAGTAAAGTAAACGATCCAGGAGGAGACAGGGGGCTTAAAGTAGGCAAGTATCTGCCATCCAGTTTAGGATCGAGAACCACTGGCAGAGCCAGTGGTTTGAAGATCAATCAAAAAGTAATCTCAACTACAGTCAGAAATTGAAGCTCCCCGCCGCCTGCCAGCCCCAAGGCAGGCAAGCAGCGGGGAATCTTCATATGTAAGGAAAAACATCTTTTCATATTCGCTCTCTGGCAGATTCAAATGGCAAAAACAGACAATAACTGTTTTCTTTAAGACGAAGGCGTGTCTCTTTTTCCATGAAACATCAAGCAAGAAAAACATTGCTTTTCGAATGTTGGATTTCTATATTATTATTTTGATGTTGTCAGCTGATGCTGTTCCTGATGGCAACACCACAAATATTTAAATTGTGAGGAAGAAGAATATGCGCAGTTAGGAACGTGTTTTGCGGATCAATTGTTTATCAATCCCAAATTATATTCCAAAGCGTGTGGACAATCCCTTGGCTGGACAAACCTGTGTCATGCGAACATGAGACCAATCTACTTCATATCCGATGTACATCTTAGCGCCGGGCGAAGCAATTTGTCCAGTTGCAAGGAAACAAAACTCCTTCAATTCCTTGAGACTAAAGGGGCTCAAGCTGAAACCATCTACCTTGTAGGCGATATTTTTGATTTCTGGCTCGAGTATGCATCGGTTATTCCAAGGCAATACTTCACCTTGCTCTGCCATTTACGCACTCTCGTTTCTTCCGGTGTTCGGATCGAATTCATCACTGGCAATCACGATTTTTGGCTGGAGAGTTTCTTTCCCGACACGCTGAAAATCCCGGTTCACCGCAACGCTATTGACGTGAATCTGAACGGCAAGCGATACTACATCGCACATGGTGATGGACTGTTCCGTAATGAACGGGCATACCGCTTTTTCAAACGCATCATACAATTCAAGCTAAACATCAGGCTGTATCGGCTTCTCCATCCGGAAATTGGTTTTGCCCTGGCCAACGCCTGCTCCAAGCTCAGCAGGCAACATGGAAACGACAAAGACAGGGATGCCGATTACATCCAGGTTGCATCATCACGATTCAAAGAAGGATACAACGGCGTGATCATGGGGCACGCGCACCGGCCTCTCGTGTATCGCGAGCAGGACCACACATACCTCAACATCGGTGACTGGATGACCCACTTTACATACGGAAAACTGGTAGACGGCAACCTCACCCTCGAGCACTGGCTGGATGAGGTAAAGACAGCTTCTGCGTCTGAAGAGGAGACATAGAACAACAAGTCAATGTTTCAGACAATCCAGTTACTCTTGATTGTTTGGATAAGATCGACGTGTCATATCAAGAAGGTCAGACATGAAACGAAAACGGCGTCAACCGCAGGAAATCCGCAAACCATTCAAAGAACGCGTCACTTTTTTCCGTCATCATCCCTGGGCGCTCTATCCTGTCATTATCGTGCTGGTTCTGGTGGCGACGGCATGTATCACAATCGCTCTGCTCAGCCGGAACCTCCCTTCACTCATGGATCTGGAACGCGCCGGGGATCCTTTGCTGGTGACACGTATCTATTCAGCAGACGGCAAGGTACTTGACGAGCTCTTCATGCAGAAGCGGATCAAGGTTCCGTTGGCCAGGATACCGGAGAACCTCATCCAGGCGACATTGTCGTACGAAGATCGCAAATTCTACGACCATTGGGGCGTCAATCTTCCCCGCTTTATCTATATGATATTTCGAAATGTAACCTCCATGAGAATTCAGGGCGGCGCGAGTACCCTGACCCAGCAGCTGGCCAGAAAAATCTACTTGAATCCCAGAAAGACCATCATTCGAAAATTACGGGAGCAGCTCACAGCGCTCCAGATCGAGCGGACCTATTCCAAGTCCGAAATCCTCGAGATGTACCTCAATCAGATGCCGCTGGGACGAGGAGCGCACGGCGTTCAGGCCGCGGCCCAGGCCTATTTTCATAAAAACGTGGAAGAGCTTCACGTGCATGAATCAGCATTACTGGTCGGGCTCCTCCAGCTACCATACGGGTATTATACGCCGGACAACAATCCCGAAGCCGCTGTCAGACGCCGGAATGTGGTGCTCCGCAGCATGGTGATGAATAACTATTTGACCGAGGCGGAATTTGACTCTGTGAGCCAGCTTCCCCTAAGCGTTGTGGATCGCGATCAAAAACGAAATGCCATCGCACCCTATTTCTGTGAATACATCCGGCAAACCATGCAAGAAAAATATGGCATGCAGCTCTACACCAACGGACTCTCCATCTACACAACACTGGACACTCGCGTCCAGGCCGCAGCCGACAGTGCAGTCCAGCAATTTATGCCGACATTTGAAAAGTCCGTGCGCGCACGACTGATCCGGAACCAGGCATTCACCCAGTGGTTCAATCCGCCTCTTGAAACTCAGGCGGAAATCACAGCAGCGCTTGCCGATTCAGCGTTGATGGATTCGCTCATGGAGGCCAAAGGCACAGTGCAGACAGCCCTTGTGTCTCTGGGATCCACCAACGGACACATCCTGGCTATGGTTGGCGGACGAGATTTCGAAAAAAGCAAGTACAACCGGGCCGTGCAAATGGCGCGGCAGCCGGGCTCGGCCTTCAAACCCATCGTCTACACCGTGGCCATCGACAACGGCTACCCACCGACCTATGAACTCTACAACCAGCCGGTGGTCATCATCCAGCCAGACGGCACACGCTGGAGTCCGCCCAACTACGACGGCAGCACAGGTGGACTCACAACGCTTCGCGAGGCCCTGAAACGATCGCTTAACATGGTGGCAGTCCGCCTGGTTCAGGAAGTGGTTCCCAAAGAGCGCGTTGTCGCCTATGCCAAGCACTTCGGACTGACCACCGAGATCCACCCCTACGACGCCATCGCTCTGGGATCGGACGTGGTGATTCCTCTCGAACTGGTCTCTGCGTTCAGCGTCTTTCCAAACCGTGGAGTCAGGGTCGAACCAATTGCCATTCTGAGGGTAGAGGACAAAGACGGCAATGTGCTGGAAGAAGCCACGCCGCGTCGAAGAGAAGTGATAAGCGAAGAAACGGCTTACATCATCGCTGACATGATGAGCAGTGTGTTGAACGAGGATCGGGGAACAGGCCGCTCTGCACGATGGAAGTATAACTTCTACTACCCTGCGGCGGCCGGGAAGACCGGCACCACAAATGACCACCGAAACGCCTGGTTTGTGGGATACACGCCCCACATCACCACCGGTGTCTGGGTGGGTTTTGATGACGAACGCATCAGTCTTGGCGAAGGCAACTCTGGCGCAGTGGCCGCTCTGCCCATCTGGGCGCCCTTCATGCGCATGGCCCACGACACCCTTCAGCTTCCGCTGGTGGAATTTCAGATGCCGCCGGGTGTAGTACGGGTCAAAATCTGCAATGAGACAAAAAAACTGGCCAGCGACAACTGTCCAGACATCCGCGAAGAAGTCTTCAAGCGCGACATGGCGCCGACGGATACATGCCAGGTCCATCAGTCCCCGCGCAAGCAACAAGGCCGGCGAAATCGTATTGTTTTTTAGTGGGAATTTGAAACGGGTTGGGAAAACAGGGGAGACACATCCAGCCTGATTGGATCTTGCCCTCTACAGTTCCTGGTCGGATTGCACTTCAACTGCGACAGCAAGCCACTCACCTTTCACACATCTGGTCAATTCTCTCAATCCAGAATCAGCCAAAATGGATGCAAGACAGTCGTGATTCTGCGTGAGAACGCCGGAAACGATGAGCCGTCCATCGGGACGAAGATGTGTCGGCAGCTCAGGGATGATCCGGGCGAGGACATCCAGGTTGATGTTGGCCAAAACCAGATCGAACGGATCTGAACCGGCAGCTTCCAGAGAACCAGGGCGGATCGTCACGCGGTCTTCGACTCCGTTCAGGCGGACATTCTCATCTGCGTTCTCCACCGCCTCTTCTTCGATATCCACTCCCAATGCGGATACAGCGCCCAGTTTAACAGCTGTGATGGCCAGCACGCCGGAGCCGGTTCCGACATCGAGAACGCGGTCGCCGGGGCGGATCACCGTTTCGAGTAATTGGAGGCAGAGCTGTGTGGTCTCGTGGGTGCCTGTGCCAAAGGCCATGCGGGGGAAGATGTCCACGCTGATTTCAGGGGGAGCGCCGGGCCACGTCTCCCAGGGCGGCTTGACGCCGATACAGGACGTCACCAGGACGGGCTTGAAATATTTCCGCCAGTTCCGGCCCCAGTCCTCATTTCTGCACATTTGGAATTGAGGCGGCCCCGACGGAAGCCCTTCATCCTTGAGCACACGGAGGCCATCCGTCAGACGCATTCGCAAGTGATCCGAATCAACTGTTTCCGAAAAATAGGCGCGAATACCGTCCTCCTCTTCCACCAGACCGCAGCATCCTGCATCAAAGCAGATAGAGCCGACAGCGTCCCGCGACACTGGCGGACACGCGATAAACACATCAATCCAAAAAGGTGGATTACTCATAGATCATGTGGAGAAGCAGCGTGCCGACAATCTCGAGGCTCTCGGCGCT
>CAZDVF010000090.1:0-8856 GCA_964508725.1 uncultured bacterium
CTGACAGGTTTTGCAATTGGGATGCAATTTTTCAAGGAGGGCTCTTTCTTCTCGGATAGCAGAGGTTCCGGCAGACCGCCGTGAAGAAGCCGATGATCCAGATCCTGAATCTCGAATGTTTTCAGACATTCGTCCCACAGCACGGGAGGCAGATAGATCGTTTGTTTTCGTCCTGTCAATGTATCACGGAATTTGTTTGTGGCGGCCAACGTGGATGATCCTGTGGCCAGTATGCGTATATGGGGATAGGCGTCTGATGCAATCTTGAGCAAACGGCTCGGATCAGGCATGTGATGGATTTCATCGAAAATCACAATGCGTTGACCGGCAATGTTATCGTAAAACGATTCCGGATCTTCCAACCGGCGGATAACCGACGGCAGGTCACAGTTGAGATAGACAGCATCGAGAAACATTTTAGCGAGTGTGGTCTTCCCTGCTCTACGCACGCCGGATAGCCACACCACAGGACGCTTTTGCCAGGCATGTTCGATTTGTTCAATCCAAAATGGGCGATTAATCATTGATGCAACCATACTTTACACTTGGACGTCTAAATGTAAAGTACATTTTCTTGAATTGCAAGGTTTTTACGATAAATTTTGTTTTAGCAAAACATCACCATGACTTCGGTTTTTGCTGACAAAACAGCGAGACTTTCCTGTGCGCTGTGATAAGAAAGCCATTTAAACAGCCAGACCGCGCATCTCACGCCTCAAGCCCCTACTCCACACCCTCCCGCTTGTACACCACCTTGCCGCCCACAATCGTGTAATCGACCTTGGTCTGCATGATCTCATCTTCAGGAATGGTCATCAAATCGTCGCGCATGATGACCAGATCGGCCAGATATCCCTTCCGGATCATCCCCTTCCGGCCTTCCATAAACTGGGCGTAGGCCGAACCCAGAGTGTAGAGTTTAATGGCCTCCTCCATGGACAATTTCTGATCCGGGAACCAGCCCTCGCCCTCTTCACCGCCACGGTCCTTACGGGTCACAGCCGCGTAGAGCCCCTCCATGGGATTGAGCGGCTCCACTGAATAGTCTGTACCGAAAGCCATCTTCGCACCGGCATCCAGGAGTCGCCGCCAGGCATACGCGCCGCGGCACCGCTCAAGGCCGATCCGTTTTTCCGCGAAACGCTTGTCTGTGATGCAGTGGGTCGGCTGCATCGAGGCGATGACGCCCAGCTCGGCGAATCGGGGAATGTCCGCATCGATGAGAACCTGGGCATGCTCGCTGCGATGACGCGCGTCCCTCTTGCCGTTGATCTTTTGCGCCTGTTCGTATGCGTTGAGAATCCAGTGATTCGCCTTGGTTCCGATAGCGTGGATTCCGATCTGAAATCCCCTGGCGTCGGAAGCAACAATGCGCCTTTCCAGTTCCTCATACTCCATCATGGGAAGCCCGGACTTGTCAGGCTCGTCCGCAAAGGGCTCGAAAAAGAGAGCCGTGCCCGATCCCAGCGTGCCGTCGATGAATCCCTTGAGGTAACCGAAGCGAATCCAATTCCCGGTGGAAGGAAACTCCTCCCGGAGATTCGCGTATTCGGCCAGCCTGTCCGGATCATCAGTCAATCGGCCATCCACATCCATGCGCGCTGTGAGCTTTCCCGCATCAAGAAGGGACTGGTAAAATGCAGGATCGCCCCCGCCGGCATGCTGCATACTGGTCACACCCAGCCGGGCCGCCATGTTAAAGGCCATCCGCCAGCCTTCCATGCGGTGTGCTTCTTCCTCTTCCTCGCTTCGCTTGACCGGGACCGCGGCGTACTTCAGAAGCCGCTTGGCCGTCTCCTTGAAAATGCCTGTTGGTTCGCCGGTGACCGGATCTTTCTGGATCTCTCCGCCGAACGGATCGGGCGTCTCCTTTGTGATGCCCGATGCGCGGATGACGTAACTATTCACCAACACGGAGTGCCCGTCTGCGCGGCTGAGCGCCACGGGATTGTTCGGGGCCACCTTGTCGATGAGTTCCTTGGTCGGCCACTGCTTGCCTATAAACATCTCGTGCTCCCACCGCCCCCCGCGGATCAATTCGCCTCGGCGCGCCTGGGCGACTTTCGCCTTGACACGCTGGGTGATGATATTCGGATCAGTGATGTACCTGAGGTCGATATAGTCGGGATCAAGTGGTCCAAAATGCGCGTGGGCGTCGTTGAATCCGGGGATGACCAAACGCCCGGCGGCGTCGATCACTTTCGTTTTGCCCTGTTGGATATAGTGGACAATCCGGTCGTTGGACGTCACCGCGATAATCTCCTCGCCGATGATCGCCACAGCCTCGGCGCGGGGATGCTGTCTGTCGATGGTCACAATCTTGGCGTTCCGAATCACCAGATCAGCGGGCGGTCCGCTGTATTTGCCGCAGCCGAATAAAAAAAGACACGTTGCCGCAACGGAAACAAACGCAATCCATTTCATTTTTTACCTCCCTTTTCATGCACCAGGATTGTTGCCCTTTTGGGATTTCAATCTATCATTTTCCATTTTACTTTTTCAGTTTTTTATCTTTCAAGGATGTGTTCCATTCCCCTCCACAGCCCGACGAACGATCCGACCTTGCGCACGGCCAAGAGTGTGCCCGCCGGGCCTGCTTCTGTTCTGCGCGCGCGATGTGCCAGTTGTTGGCGGCTAAACCCAGGAGCACGCCCGCAACGATCATCAAAACTTCGAGGAATAATCAGAATGCAGAAAACAACCGATTGGATACCATCATGGTCCTGTCTTTTAAAAAATATTACCATGGATTGGGAACGTTCATCGAGTTCGGAAACACATTCACCCTGCTCACAACGTGCTTCGAATCGCATCCAGATTATCTTTGACAAACGGCGCCATCTTGAAGAAGGCGGCGAGTTTTTCGCAAGCATAGTCACCGCAGTGCGCGCATGTCTCCACATTTCGCTCTTTGGCGCAAGCTCTGATCTCGCAGACCTGGCAGTGGCCGAACAACGTGTCTCCTTCCGATGTGCATCCAAAGCAGTTGATGTCCTCGGGTTTCAGATCCGTCTTGTATTCCTTGGACCAAAGAGCAGCCACTTCCGCCCTTTTCTTGTCATCATTTTCGCGCGTAGCGTGCAAAGCATCGCACTTGTTGCAATCAATACCACAAAAGGCGATCATCTGTTCCACTGCTTTCCCTCCTGAATCTTTGAGTCTTTTAAGTTTAATGTGCAGACTGAGGAATCTGGTCCGTCCGGATGAGCACGTCGAATCCGTTGAACTGATACCGGCGCAGGCCACGATCTTCGACGTATGTCCCACCGCCGGAGAAAATTGTTTTAAATGCCTTGTCTACTCGGATAAGCACTTCGCTTTTCACCCATGGATCGTTGTGCCCGGAACAGAGGTGGTCAAACTCATCGATCCGACGGGTTAGCTTTTTGTTGGACGCCACGTAGGCGTCGATGTCCACGTCCGGTGCGTGAGCGTAGAGCGGGCCCGGGAAAAAATGGTCGCCGGTGAAAAGAATCCGGTTCGCCTTATCGAGCAGACACATCTGCCCGGGCGAATGGCCAGGCGTGTAGATGACTTCGAGCTGGCGTCCGCCCAGATCGATGACGTCGCCATCGCGGACAACACCTGTCGGCGTCATGGAGGGAATTTCCCAATCGGCGGGATCGAAATCCTTTGGCAGGGGCTTCCACAGATAATCGTCCACCAGATATTTCTGGAGAGACGCGTTGTCGCGCCCGGCCTTGAGCACAGCTATGGCGTCGGCGTTGTCGAACATCACGATCTCGTCCCAGCGGTAGGCAGCGGCCACGTGATCGTAGTGCTCGTGGGTGAGAACCACGGAGACGGGCAAGTCTGTCAGCTCCTCCGTCACGTCGCGCAGGTTTCCAATGCCCGTGCCCGTGTCGAGTATGATGGCCCGATCCGATCCCTCGACAAGATAGCTGATAGCCTCTTCGAACTGGTTGGGTTCGTAGATGGCATACGTTCCATCGCACAGCTTGTATACATCGAACCAGCCCTGGTATGTGCCGACTTTCTCAAGCTGTGCGTAGATCGGCCGCGGATGCACCGACCACCATGTGTCTGGCTGCACCAGGTCCCCGCTTTGCTGCTTTTGGACGCACGACAGCGTCACACACAACATCATCGCAAAGACGGTCATCAAACGTAAACGTCCCATTCGTGTTTCCCTCCCTCTTCGGTTTGACGGATCCTGCATTCTTCGCCATGTTTGATCATGAGTGTCCGGTTCAAATGAATCTGATTCGGACGACAGGATTTCGTGCGGCATTCGAAAAATCACCGCCCGGAAAATGGTGAAGCGTTCACGTCCGGTTCCGCAGCGGCGGAACCGGGAAGGAATTGGTGTCCGAGTCCCGCCTCAAAATAGATGGAATCCCTGAATATGAGCGGGACGAGTTCAATTCCTTCAGGGAACGCAAAAACCTTTTCAGGTGATTTTTCGGCAGCCGCAGTTTTTTGGGCACCTTTTTTTGAAAAAAGGTGCAAACGAATATCTGAATCTAACATGGAATGTTCGACCTGGATTAGACTGTTTTTCAGATGCTTAACTGAAGTCTGCGTTTTCTAAACCGGACACAATTCATTTTTGATCTAATTTGTATCGGAAAAACAGACCGACAGAGCGCTTCTCACTTCACCCCTTTACAGCCGCCACAGATACGACGCTTTAAAAAACAGGCCCCGCCGTGTTTCCAGGAACCGGTCCGTGGACACGTACTGATCTCCCTGCCAGCGGACTTTTTCGAAAAGCGAACCGTACCCCAGGTGGATCACTGTGCCCGGAATATAGGTGAACGACGCCAGCAGATCGGTCAACAGGTCGCGCCGGTAGTCGTTGTATTCCGCAATACCTCGGAAAAAGAGGTACCGGTTGAGCTGATACGTCACCTTGCCCCGGACAATCGTGTAGTCATAAATCTGTTCGGAATCGGATGAGCGGAAAAAATCCGCATAGGTCAGGCTTCCTTCGCAACGCAGTTTGTCCGACGGTTGGAACAAGAGAACGACCGACGCCCGACGCCCCCTGCCCTGATAGGGATCGTCATCGTATAAAATGGCGCGCCCCGTTCGGAAAAGAGCATGGATAAAAAACTGTTTGGTGATCTGGCTTGCCCCGCTAAGGGACAGGCTGCTGGTGTTGAACCGCTTGCCCAGATAGATTTCGGTTTCGTACGATCCGAAGAGTGAAATCGACGTGGCTCGCGGCATGACAAATCGCACTCTCAGGCTGTTGCTGGTCTCGGCCATGTCGTAGAACCGGTCGCGCGACTGGATCGATGTGAACGTCGGACTGATCCGCATGACAGAACCCCGCGCGGGATACACTTTGGGCGTGACCGATGCGACCACGCGTGAGATGCCCGTCCTGGGCGTGAAACCCGTAGCCACAAAGAACTGTTTGGATACATCCTGCGCGCCCAGGTTCACATCCAGGTTGCGGGTGGCATACACAGCCGACACACCGGCAGCGTATCCGCTTTCCGCAGAAGCGGACGGATCCGATTGGGTCTGAGTCCCGAATCCGTGAAATGTGAAGAGCGTGGTGTTGCTCACACGGAGCTGTCCGTCCACACCGGCCACCCGATTGTATGAGTCGGAGGTTTCACGACCCGTGTACATGCCTCCCACAAATCCATCGCGCGCCAGAGACCGCTTCACGCGCACGACGGGGTAATGGGCGTGGTCAGCGCCAGCGCCGTCCGGTAAATCGTCAACGGCGTAGATGGAGGCAATGGTCGTCTTTCGATCCAGCTTGCCTGTGAGTTTGACGCCAACGATCGGATCAATGATCTTTCGCGTATGCACAATCACTCCGATGGGGTCGTGATGTCCCACGCCCGCGATGGCGAACTGGTCGCGGCCTTCGAGGAAAAAGGGACGCTTTTCCGGGAAGAAGAGATCGTACCGCAGGTTGACATCCACCTGGCCGGCGTCAGCCTCAACCTGGCTGAAATCAGGATTGACCGTGCCGTCCAGAATCAGGCGGGACGTGAGCCCGTACTTGGCCGTCAGGCTCGGTTCGACCTGGTTCTCGTCTCGACGCAGCGCGCCCCCGGTGTGGCTGGACTTCTGAGAGTATGTCACTGCCGGAAGGATCTCGAGGAGCGTCGTGTGCTTCACGTCGAAGTACTGAAGCTTGCGGCCCTGGGTGAGAAAATTCATCCCCTGATCAGGGCTCATCTCGGGCCACGTGCCCTGAGTCGAGAGCCGGCTGATGCGTCGTTCGAAAATCACCGCCATTTCCACAGGGTTTGTGCCGGCGTACCGGATGCTCTTGAGCGGAATCTGCACCTCGACGGTGTACCCGTCATCATCGATCCGGCCCCCGCTGTACCAGACGAAGTCAAAGTCGCGGTCCTCCTGGCCGCCGGTGAAGCGGCTGTCTCCCTGAATGCCGGTGGGATTCACATAAATCGCGTAAAGGGATTGCTGGTCTGCGAACGAGTCGAGATTGATGCACATCCAGTCTTCAGAGTAGATGTTGTCCCGCGCCGTAACGGATGTTTTGATCAAGTGGGCCTGGCTGTCGTAACAGCGAAAGCCAAAGTAAAGGTTCTCCCTGTCGTAGGCGCAATAGACGTCGGTCTTCTCCGGCATGGCCTTGCCGAAATCGGGATGCCAGGTTTTAAATCCTGTGATCGGGGGAACGGCCTGCCAAAGCGCGTCATCCAGCTTGCCGTCGATCACCGGAGGACTGTCAGTTTTCAGAGGTCGGATGGCGTCGTCGACAGCCAGAGCTGTCGACAGCGGAACAATAAATATAACAGCGAAAACGAAGTGGACACAATGTCGAATCATGTTGTTCTCCAGAGTTGGGATGTGAATGTCCATTCGAATTCTAACAGTTTCTCACTACTTCTGTCAAAAAATGAAGGAAGACGATCCAGATTGGTATTCTGCCAAATGAGAAAGTCCCAAACGGAAACGGATTAAATTCTTGCAGCCGTCCGATTACAATTCACCGTAGCGGACCGCCCCTCCGATAATGGTTGCCAAGACGTGCACATTCGGGATCTCGCTCGGATCGATGGTCAGGATGTCCCGGTCGAGAACCGTCATGTCAGCCAGCTTGCCCGGCTCGATGGAGCCCAGCACATCCTCCTGGAATCCGGCGTAGGCCGCCCAGATGGTGAATCCGCGAATCGCCTCCTCGATGGTCATCTTCTGCGCCGGATGCCATCCGCCGGCTGGATGGCCGTCCAGATCCTGCCGGGTCACCGCGGCATAGATACCAAGAAGCGGATTGCACGATTCAACAGGGAAGTCGGACCCGCATGGAATGACCCGGCCGTCGTCGAGAAACCGGCGCCAGGCGTAGCCCCCCCTGGTCCGCTCCTCCCCGATGCGGTCGGCGATAAAATCCATGTCCGACGTGCAGTGGGTCGGCTGCATCGAGGGAATCACACTCCATTCGGAGAACAGGGGGACGTCCTCCTGCCGCACGATCTGCGCATGCTCGATGCGGAACCGGTGATCTTTTTTGGGATTGTTTCGGAATGCCCTGATGTACGCATCAAGGCAAAGCCGGTTGCCCCGCGTGCCGATGCAATGCGTCGCCACGCTCATATCGGCCGCCAGTGCGGCCTCTGACACTTTTGTAATGTAGTCAGGGGAAATACGAAAAAGTCCCGTATTCTCAGGATCGTCAACATACGGATCGAAAAAGGCCGCGCCGCGCGATCCCAGCGCTCCGTCAAAAAAAAGCTTGATGGTCCGGACCTGGAGCGCGTATTCGCCGTACTTTTCCACACGGTTGCTGCGGAAGTAGCCGGCCAGATCAGGAACGTCGAGCACCGGCTCTTCCTGTGTTCCCAGCATGGCGTTGACCCGCACGTGGATCGCTCCTTGATCCACCAATTGTTTGTACAGTTCGATCTCGTGGGGACTGATGCCCGCTTCGTGCACGCCCGTGAGCCCGGCGGCCAGGAATGCATCCAGCGCGCGGATGACCTTGTGACGGTAAGCCTCGTCTGATTCTCGCGGAAGATGCGCCTTCACCAGATTCATGGCCCGGTTCACCAGAACGCCGGTGGGCGATCCGTCGGGCTTGCGCATGATCTTGCCCCCTTCCGGATCTGGTGTATCAGGACCGATGCCGGCCTGCTCAAGCGCCCTGGCGTTCACAAACGCAGCGTTTCCGTCCACGCGATTGAGGAACACGGGATTCTCCGGCGAGATACGGCTCAGCGCATCGTGCACGGGAAAGGTCTTGCCCGGCCAGCGGGTGTGATCCCACCGGCCGCCGGTGATCCATTCGCCCGGTTTGGCGGTACGGACGCGCTCTGCAACGATGGAGACGACCTCGTCAAAACTGCGTGCGCCGGAAATGTCAAGGCTCGACAGTTTCTGTCCCAGACTGTACAGGTGGCCGTGGGCGTCGATCAATCCGGGGAGGACCAGCCTGTCTTTCAAATCGACGACGTGTGTCTTCTCGCCGATGAACCGGGACACCTCTTCGTCTGAGCCGACACAGACAAAACGCCCGTCACGGACAGCCACAGCTTCGCAGATGGAGAAATCCGAATCCACCGTGGCGATCTTCCCGTTCAGCAGCACCAGGTCGGCCGCTGGCTGGTGTGAACATGTGATGAAGAAAACAGATATCAATCCGATCAGGAAAAGATTTCGAAGGAATATCATGGCAATCCTCGCATTGTGGAAGGAATAAATCAGAATACCAATTTTAGTGGAAAAAAACAAGAACAATGTCACAGCAGTCGATGGAGGGATTTAATCCTTGACATTCACCAAATACCGTGATATTTTTAAAACACCGGTCACCTGCCTGAAGTCGGCCTTAAATTATCACCCGACAAATGAGTGTCCGGTTAAAACCATACTCTTAATAGAGCAAGATACATCTATGCGGCA
>CAZDVF010000091.1:0-8855 GCA_964508725.1 uncultured bacterium
ATACAGCATTTTTATATAAGGATGTCGGGATGCTTCCGAAAATCATCAGCAGAAATATGACAGCTCGAAATCATGGAAAGGCCATATTACGCAATGGCCGAAAAAATATTGTTGGATTATTCAAGGGCAAGCAATTGCTGATGGAAGGGCATGAACCCCTCATCCGGCTTTTTTATAATAGCATCCTTAACAATAGGCCGTTGCCAGTGTCTCATGAAAATGGTCTGAAGACAATGGAAATTATGGACCGGATTTGGCGTCAGATTAACATTTCTTAAGGTAAGATTTCTTGTCTCAGGTGTCTGATGATAAAATATAATCGTGTTTTACTAATTAAATTTTATACGAAAGTCGGCTACGGTTCCCGTCGCCCTCCGGTGGGCCTTGGGTATATTGCAGAAGCACTTGACCGTGAGGGGATTCCGTTTGAGGTCGTGGACTGTGATTTGGGCTATACATTGGATGATATCCTGGATCGAATCCGTATGTTTCAGCCGGATCTGGTGGGAATCAGTATGGTGACCTTAGGATTCGTTACATCGTATGAGATGGTTCGTGCTATAAAACAGGAATCTGATTGCGACGTTATTCTTGGAGGGCCCCATATTTCCACATTGCGAGAGAAAGTGCTTGAGGAATGTGAATGTGTGGATTATGGTGTTATTGGTGAGGGAGACCAAACCATTGTAGATCTATGCCGTGGAAAAGATCTGGAATCGATTACTGGGCTTATATATCGTAAAGATAACAAGGTCGTTTGTACTAGGATTAGAGAACCGATTCACGATATTGACAGCCTGGGATTTCCTCGGTACAAGAGTTTTGAAATGGAGAAGTATTTCGGATATGGATCAGAGATTGGCATCGTGACTTCTCGAGGATGTCCCTATGGCTGTACGTTTTGTGCAGTAAACCTGATCATGGGTTCACGTATTCGGTTGAGGACAGCTGAACATGTTGCAAATGAATTTGCTTATTGGTACGAGAAAGGATATCGGCGATTTGTGATACTGGATGATAATTTCAGCCATAATCGCGAACGGGTTTTTTTAATATGTGATGCTCTCGAGGTGAGGTCTATTCAGAATATTCAGATAAGTTTAGCAAATGGCCTGCGAGCAGATAAGACAGATTCTGAGATGCTAAAACGGCTTCGTGATGTGGGTGCATATGAAATCCAGATTGGTGTGGAGTCAGCTAGTGATCGTGTGCTGAAAGTAATTAAAAAGGGAGAACCGTTGGATCGTATCGAACAGGCTGTTAAGGAAAGTATCGATGTGAGATTTGAAGTGGGCACAAATTTCCTTATTGGATCGATTGGGGAGACATACGAGGATGTCCAGGCATCTTTTCATTTTTCTTTGAAGTATCCTCTGGCGCGATCATACTTTTTCAATATTATCCCTTATCCTGGGACTCGATTATATCAACAGTTAGAGGAATTGGATTACATGCGGTCGACGCCAGAGGAGTATCTTGGTTCGGTTCAACAAAATCAAAATCAACCTGTTTTTGAAACGCCCGAGCTATCATTAGCACAGCGACAGAAATTAATTCGGCAAAGTCAAAAGATATCTGAAAAAGTAAGACGCAGATTCTTAGAACGTAAATTGAAACGATTTTGGATATTTTCAAAAGTAATCGCTTTCTTTGCTGCATGGCATGTAACTGAACCAATATTGAAAAGAAATAAATTTATCAATACAAAATTACTACCTGGATATTACAGATTACACAGAAATCGAAAGTAATGATACTGACATTTGTTTAGAGATGGCGGATCTTACTTTATGGTTATCCGAAATACTGGCCAATCCAAACTTTTCTTTATCCGAATAGTCGTAAGCCTTTCTTTAATGGCGTTTTTACTCTATAGATCGGATACCCGGATTCTGATTCATACTCTTTTTTCAGCTAATATTTTACTTTTTGTATTAGCAATTTTTCTTAGTTGGATTATTCAGGGAATAGATAGTATTCGTATGTATTTTTTACTGCGGGCCAGAAAGATCGTGATTCCATTGTGGTCAACAATAAAAATCATGATTACGGGCACGTTCTTAGGAACATTTATGCCTACAAGTTTGGGGACAGAGGTTTTTCGGGCATATGGTTTTTCAAATTATACAACAAAATCAATTGAATCAACATCTGCCGTGATCATCAATCGATTTGTTGGGCTTATTTCCCTGACTGTTATTGCTTCTATGAGTGCGATTTGGGAGCATGAATATGCAGTAGATGTTGGTCTTTTTTGGATTATTTTAGTCGCTTCAATGCCATTGTTATTATTGTTTGTCGGTTTCTCAAATAAATTAACTCCAATTGCAGATAAAATGCCTCATTGGATTCGTGACATTTTATATCGAATTCTGAACTGGATTGATAAAGTCATCCAGTCTTTTATTGCTTTTCGAGCTCATAAGAAGGTCCTCGTTTTGGTTTTTATTCTATCCATTTGTTTTCAAGTTATCCGTATTTATGCATGTTATATTCTAACATTAGCGATGGGCGTCCGAGTACCATTCAGTTATTTTTTTATTTTTACTCCCCTTGTTCTTTTGATGACAATGCTTCCCTTCTCTGTAGCAGGGATCGGTATGAGAGAAGGTGGTGTTGTTTTTTTCTTAGGGAAAGTTGGGATTCAGATGACGTCAGCATTGAGTGTTTCTCTGTTATGGTTTATTGCTGCCATCTTCAGTTCATTGCCGGGCCTTCTGTTTTATTTATCTGATGGAATGCATCGCAAACGAGAATCCAATAAATAATGTGCACACCGGTGGGACATACGTTGGCAGGGTACGCAGCCAGCGGAGGAATCGACGCAGCGGAGAGGTCTGTCATGTGGAAGCGGGCGGCTCTGATCATCGGGCTGGCGAACCTGCCCGACGCCGATTTTTTCTTTGGTGTGATGATGGGGAATCCGAACAAGTACCACCACCTGTGGACCCACAGCATTGGATTCGTCTTGCTTGTCGGACTGACCGCTTTGATCATCGCCCGTGCGATGGGCCATCCCGCCGCCTGGAAGACAGGCCTTCTGGCCGGCGGATTGGTGCTCACCCATCTGGTCACCGATTTGTTCACTGTAGACTGGAGCGAGCCAACGGGCATGCAGGCCCTCTGGCCGCTGTCCCGGCGATTCTTCATCGCGCCGATCCGCATCTTTCCCGATGTGGTCAAGGCCTCGTCCACGCAGGCTTTTCTTGGAAGCCTGGTGTGCTGGCACAACGCCCGCACCCTGGCCATCGAACTGGGAATTTTCGGACCTCCGGTTCTATGGATCTGGCTGCGGAGGAGAAAGCAATCCAAAAAACTGAAATGAAAAACCTGAAATCCACACAGATTGCCATCTCGGTGGTGGTGCCTGTGTATAACGAACGCGAGAATGTGCCGCTTTTGGTTGAGGCGATTGTGTCCATCCTTAGACAATCGGGCAAATCCTTTGAGATGATTTTTGTGGACGACGGCAGCCGTGACGGCACACAGCATGCGCTCCGCGATCTGACCAGGATGTATCCCGAATTGTACGTTGTGCTCCTCCGCAGGAATTTCGGACAGTCGGCCGCCATGGCTGCGGGATTTAAATTCAGCCGGGGCGATGTGGTTGTCACCCTGGACGGCGACCTGCAGAACGATCCGAAAGACATCCCCAGATTGCTGGACAAGATGGACGAAGGGTATGATGTCGTGAGCGGCTGGCGAAAGGATCGCAAGGACAAGCTGTTCATCCGCAAGGTGCCGTCGCAGTTGGCCAATCGGCTCATCTGTTCGGTGACCGACGTCCGCCTGCATGACACGGGCTGTGCGCTTAAGGCCTATCGTCGGGAGGTCATCGACCGGATCCGGCTGTACGGCGAGCTGCATCGGTTTATTCCGGCGCTGGCCCGGGTCGAAGGCGCACGCATCGCCGAGGTGGCGGTGGACCACCATCCGCGGCGGTTCGGGCGTTCCAAGTACAATCTGACCCGCACCTTCCGGGTGCTTATGGACCTGGCTAGTTTGAACATTTTCCTCAAGTACCTCCGGAATCCCCTGCGCTTCTTCGGCCGCATTGGCGTCTGGTTTATTGCCGCCGGCGCTCTGCCTGCAGGCTGGGCGGGATACCGAATGGTCTTTGATCACGTTCCGCTGCTTGATCTGAACGTTGTGGTGACGTTGGCGTTTTTGCTCTGGGTGGCCGGATTTTGCTTCCTGTTCCTCGGTCTCACAGCCAGCCTGATCGTGCAAACGGGTGAACGGCGGGGAATCACCATGGCGGCGATGTCGTCATTTGAAAAAAGGGGAGGGTGATGCGTCAATCCATCCCAAAAACACAAACTGAGACATGTTGTGATGTCTCGCTCATTGTGTCGCTTTTCAATTTCGCTGACAGTGTGGATTCTCTTTATGCATCCACTGTCCGAGCGATGGACACGGCGAACTTGGACTACGAACTTGTGTTCGTGGATGATGGCAGTACAGACGGCACGGACAGAAAATTGTCCAACATCGGACAACAAGACATTCGCGTACGGGTGGTTACCATGCGTGCAACGTTTGGCGAGGCGGCAGCCCTGGACGCGGGTCTGCGTCACGCCCGCGGCGAGCGTATCGTCTACCTGAGCGGCCGCGTGCGTATCAATCCGGACGAGATCCCCGCTTTACTCCAATCCCTGTCCGACGACAAAGACATGATCGTCGGGTGGCGGCATCCCCGCAAGGATTCTCTGCTTAACCGGTTGATTTCCAAAATCTTCAACGCCATGGTCAGCCGTTTGTGCAGAGTACGGCTGCACGACATCAACAGCGGTGTTTTCGTGACCAGGCGCGCGGTGCTCGATCGTATTGTGTTTTACGGCGATTTGTACAATTTTATTCCGGTGCTGACGGCCCAGCAGGGCTACAAGGTGGGTGAGGCAACCATCGCTCAGATGCCGGGTTCGTTTCGTACATCCCGTTATCCGCGTGAGTATCTGCGCCGCCTACTGGACATTGTGACGGTTTTCTTCCTCACGCGCTACGCGAAGAAACCGATCCATTTCCTTGGATTTGTGGGCACCCTGCTTATGCTGGCCGGCGGCGTCATTGAGCTCTACCTGTTCATCTACCGGATTCTGGGCATGGGTCCCATTGCCGGCAGGCCGCTGCTTATTCTTGGCGCACTGCTGCTGGTTATCGGCATTCAGATGATTTCCATCGGGCTTTTGGGCGAGATGCTCATCTTTACCCATGCCGGGGATATCGAGGAGTACAACATCGCGTCGGTCATTGACGGATCGGAAGGGGGGCGCCAGTGAAGCTTATTATTCAGATTCCATGCTACAACGAGGAGGCGACCCTGCCGGTCACGCTTCGCGATTTGCCCCGTGCGTTTACAGGGATCGATGCAGTGGAGGTTCTCGTTGTTGATGACGGCAGCACGGACCGAACCATAGACGTCGCCCAGGCTGAAGGTGTAGATCATCTCGTTCGCCTGACCAACCACAAGGGTCTGGCCGAGGGATTCCAGGCGGGTCTGGACGCAGCCCTGCGATTGGGGGCCGACATCATCGTCAACACAGATGGCGACAACCAGTATAAGGCTTCTGATATCCAGAAATTGATTGATCCCATACTTGCTGGTGAGGCCGACATGGTCATCGGCAACCGGCAGGTGCAAGAGATCGCCCACTTCTCGTTCGTTAAAAAGAGACTCCAGTCGCTGGGCAGCTGGACCGTGCGGCAGCTCTCGGGCACGAAGATCCCTGATGTCACCAGCGGATTCCGCGCACTCAGCCGCGAGGCGGCCTTGCGGCTCAATGTGATCTCGCGTTTCACCTACACGCTTGAGACGGTGATCCAGGCGGGCAAAAAAAATCTGGCTGTGACCCACGTGCCGGTCGGCACCAACAACCAACTCCGGCCGTCCCGATTGTTTTCCAGCATCCCCGCGTATCTCAAACGGTCGATTTCGACCATGGTCCGCATTTACGCGCTGTATGAACCTCTGAAAATATTCCTCACAATCGGTTCGCTTTTTTTCGGGACAGGATTTCTGGTGGCCCTCCGTTTTTTCTATTTTTATTTGGTCGGAGACGGAACAGGCCACATTCAGTCATTGATTCTGTCCGCCGTGCTGATGATTGTGGGATTTCAGATCGGCGTATTCGGACTGCTGGCAGACATCATCGCATCGAACCGGCGGCTTATTGAGGAGACGCTCTACCGGGTAAAGAAAGTAGAACTTTCGAACAACGATCCATCGTCAACAGCCACACATACGAGAAGGAGAGACAGCTGAACGGTTCCGCTCCACAGATTAATGTCTGTTACATTGCCGGGCGCGAGGCGACATACAGCCGAACGCGCGTCCTGCTCCGTGGATTGCGTTTGGCAGGCTGCGCGGTCGAAACGTGCCTGCCTCCGGACAAGCGGTTCAGGCATTATCCCGCACTCATCTGGCGTTTCCTGCTCTGCAAGCGGCGATGTGATGTGGTGGTGGTGGGTTTTTACGGTCAGCTTCTTATGATTTTTGTCCGCCTCTTGACACGGAAACCCGTGCTCTATGACATCTATATTTCGACGCTGGACACCATGGTGTACGATCGGGAGCGAGCCTGCGCAGGCAGTTTGAAAGCGATGGTCTTCCAGTTTGTTGATACGATCACCCTGCGGATGGCCGACCGGATTATCCTCGAAACCGAAGATCACATCCACGATTACGCGGCGAAGTTCGGGATTCCTGAATCCACATTTGAGCACCTCTTTCTCACTGTGGACGAAGAAGTGATCAGTCCACGAGAACGGAATCCGAATAAAGGCGGAGATTTTCTGGTCCACTTTCACGGTGAGTACGCCCCTTTTCACGGGGTCTCCACCATTCTGCGCGCGGCGCATTTACTGCGCGACGCAGGCGTGACATTCCGCCTCATCGGACGGGGCATCACCTACGAAACCGACCGCGCTTTGGCCGATGAACTCAAGCTGACCAACGTCCGTTTCATCGACTGGGTGGATTACGAGAACCTGGCAGACGTCATGACCGACGCAGACTGCTGCCTGGGTATCTTCGGGGCAAATCCCCGAACACTCCGGGTGCTGACCAACAAGGTGGTGGAAGCCCTGGCTGCAGGACAGCCGCTCATCACGGCGCGCAACGCGCCGGTTCAGGAACTGGTCATCGACGGCGAGAGCGCCATTCTGGTGCGGCAGGCCGAACCAGAGGATTTGGCCGGCGCGATCCTGCGGTTGAAAAACGATCCTGACCTGGCAAAGAGAATCGGCGCCAACGGCCGCCGGGTGTACGAGACCAAATGCGCCAACGCCATTTTTGCGGCCAGGCTTCGAGACATCATTCAACACATGGCGGAACAATGAGCGAACCAGACGTCCATCAGATTCGCGGCAAGCGGATTCTCATCACCGGCGGGCTTGGTTTTATCGGCAGCAGCATCGCGCACCGTTGCGTGGAGCTGGGCGGCGACGTCACTCTGCTCGACGCCTGTCTCGAACCCTACGGCTGGAACATGGCCAACATTGACGGCATCGCCGATTGCATCCACTTCATCAAGGGAGATGTGCGCGACGCCGGGACTGTGACGCCCCTGGTCCGCAACGCCGATATTGTGTTCCACATGGCGGCCCAGGTGGGGCGCGAGATTTCGATGGAGGAGCCGGATCTTGATGTGTCCATCAATTGTCTGGGCACGCTGAATGTGCTCGAAGCAGCCCGTGGGATGGCCGCGCCGCCGCGCATCCTGTACGCCGGATCGCGGGGCCAGGTGGGCGAACCGATCCGCCTGCCCGTGGACGAGAGCCATCCCGACCATCCCACGGATGTGTACGGCATCAACAAGCTGGCTGCCGAGCAGTACGCGCTGCTCTACCATACGGTGTACGGGATTCCGGCTGTGTCCCTCCGGCTGAACAACGTGTACGGGCCGCGGTGCCAGATGCATGCCGGTTTTTACGGGATTCTCAACTGGTTCATGTCGCGGGCCATGCAGGGTGAGCCCATCACGGTGTACGGCGACGGCTTGCAGACCCGCGATTATGTGTACATCGACGATGTGGTTGATGCTTTCATCCGCGCTGCTGCATCTGATGCGGCTGCGGGCGAGATCTTCTGCGTCGGATCGGGTGTTGAAACGGTTTTTCTGGATATGGCCCGTGAAGTGGTACATGCTGTGGGGCAGGGCGAGATCGTACACGTGCCCTTTCCCCCGTCACGGGAGAAAATAGACATCAAGCGATTTGTGGTTTCAACTGATAAAATCCTTAACGCCATGAGCTGGACGCCGCAAACCGATCTGCGGACTGGAGTTGAGCAGACGTTCCGCTTTTATGAAAACCGGCTTTCCCTGTATCTGCGAGAGCAGGCCGGATGAGGGATCCTCTCCAAAGAGATGAAGAAACCGTTCTCGGGGATGCAGCCGTCGATCATGACGGTCTCGTTCGATTTCACAAACACCACTATGTGAAGGATTGACAGGCATGGAGCCATCTAAATCCAAATCCATGTACACGGTCGTCTCGCCGGTTTGCAACGAAGAAGAGACCATCAATGAATTTCTCCGTCGTCTCGTGGAAGTGATGAATGCGTTGGCCCACCCTTACGAGATCGTGCTGGTTAACGACGGCAGCACAGACCGGTCGATGGAGATGATGATCCGTGCAAGGGAGGAGAATTCCCGCATCAAGATCGTGGACTTCGCCCGGAACTTCGGGCATCAGACAGCCATTAGCGCGGGCATCCAGTTTTCGAGCGGCGATGTGGTGGTGGTCATGGATTCGGATCTGCAAGACCCGCCGCAGGTTGTTCCGAAGCTCATCGCCAAGCTGGACGAGGGAAACGACGTCGTCTACGCCGTTCGGAGAAAGCGGAAGGAAAATGT